>DATAMU010000197.1:0-8355 GCA_036266605.1 Candidatus Acidiferrum sp.
TCGGATCAACATAAATCCCAAATACGTTATTCACGATCGTCACTGCCTTGATGAACCAAACGCGATAGTCGAGCGCGCGATGCGCGATCCCCATGTGCAATACATCGGCCAGGTACAAACCCGCCATAAACCAGCAGCCAATGAAATAAATCGCCCCGATTGCGAGCCCGAACCAAGGTCCGAGGTGCGCGGGGGCGAAGTACATACACGCCAGCGCATACGCAAGAATGGTGAGGTAGCCATAAACGTTGTAAATTTTCACATTGCTCTCCGCTGCGCGCTATTCAAACAAAGTTCCACCCGCGTTTCAAATGACAAGTTGAAGAACGCTCTCGGGTTTTAAATGGGCTCTGCGCGGAAAGGAGCAGAACCGTCTGTCGTTTGCGAACCGCGGGGTGGCGCGCGGACGATCTCAGCCATTCGCCGCTTGCAGCAACACCTCGCGCAGCCTCCGCCCGACGATCACTTCTTCGCCCGGTTCCAGCATCCAGACGCCGACGATAATCTTGTTCGTGTCCTTCGGAATTCCCGCGCTGGCCTGGCTCGATCCCGTCGCCGGATTCAGCTCGATGCTCGGCGTCCCCGCGCGCAGCGCTTTCGACACCGCCTTCGGCGCGATCTTCAGCCGCGATTCGTCGTAACGAATCAGCAAGTGCGGCACATTATTCGCCACGGGCGGGATAAAAACCTCCGCCGTCACCGTCGGAATATCCTTCAGCTGCGCCGCGATCACGTCGCACCGGCGCCGAAACTCCTTCTCGAATTCAGCGTCGGATTGGCTCGTGAACCAATCGATCGCCGCAACCATTCCGACGATCTGTTCTTTCGCGACTTTCATCCCGCGCCCAACGACGTCATCGTTCGGACAATTATTTTTGGTCGCGGCGGCGATCAGGTCCGCCTTACCCAGCAGCAACCCGGCGTTCTGCGGCCCGCGCATTCCTTTGCCGCCCGAAAACGCAACCAAATCGAACCCCATCTGCGTGTAGTTCCACAAATTCGAGATCGGAGGCACGTCCGCCGCCGCATCATTCAGGCAGGGCACGTTGTGAGCGTGCGCGACGCGAATCCAATCCTGCCGGCTGATTTGCCCGCCGTCGGCCGCGTTGTAGAAAAAACACATCGCGGTGTTCGGGGTGAATGCCGCTTCGTACTGCTGTATCGTCTCGACTTCGACAAATCGAATCCCGCAATTCCGCATCGCGTGATCGTATTCATAGCGATGCGCCTTCTGCGTGATCACCTCATTTTTCAAGCCGGCCACGTCCGTCGGCATCAAGTGACCCGCCGTCGGCCCGTTCGCCGCCGTCATGCACGCTGCGGTGCCCAGCGTAACCGCCGACGCCGCGCCCGCCGTCACCATCGCCGATTCGCACTTCAGCTTTTGCGCGATGTACTTTCCGGCGGCTTGCTGCAACTCCTCCAGAAAAACCGGATGCTTCGCCGCTTCGGCGACTGCGGCTTGCACCGACGGCGGCATCAAACAGCCCGTAAGATATGTGTACGTCCCGGCCGCGTTGATGCGCTTCGTGACGCCAAGCTTGTCGTAATAATCGACGGGCGCGGGAAGTGGCGCCGCGGGAGCTTGCGCAGCCGCCGCTGTTTCCAAGGGCAGCGCGCGGGTCAGCGCGAACCCGGTCAAAGCGAGATTGATCCGTCCAAAAAAACTGCGCCTCGAACTTTTGTCAGGCTGGCTCACGATGTGCTCCTCTGTTAATTCGGTTTAATACGCCGGATTGTGCCATGAATCATACACCCGCGAAACACCTGTATTTGTGCGCGCGTTTCTCCGCGTGAAATCCCTCGCGCAAAGTGGCTATATGCGGCGCGGGAAATCCAATCCGAAGTGGTTTGCTAAAGACAGCCCTTTTGCCCCGTGGTATAAGACCACTTTGCTGGCCAGATTCCAGCGTCGTTACGAGAGGTTTCGATATGAGTGCATTCCTGACTTCTTCCGCTGCCATGCTCGCAGTCGCCATCCCCGGCGACGTAGTATGGTCATACACAGTTTTCGCTCTAGTCTGCGTCGCCGGCATGTTATCGATTTTTTTTCGCGGCGAATGGCAAAAGGCCCACAACGTCGACAAGCTGCTCCTCTTCGGACCGATTTTCTACGCCGCCCCGCTCGGTGCCTTTGGCACTGAACACTTCACGCAAAGGGCAATCATCGCAACGATGGTGCCGAAATTTGTCCCATGGCACATGTTCTGGGCGCTATTCATCGGCGCCTGCTTCATCGCCGCCTCGTTCAGTCTGGTAACGAAGATCCAGGCGCGACTCTCCGCGATCCTGGTAGCACTCACGTTTTTCCTTTTCGTCCTGCTGATGGACGCGCCCGGCTGGGCCACGCATCCAGCCAATCGCATTTTCGCCATGCTGACACTGCGCGAATTGGCGTTCGGCGGAGGTGCGCTCGCACTGGCCGCGAGCTTAACCGCGCAGGAAAACGGGCAGCGCTCCCAAATCTTCGCGGCAATCGCCCGCTACTTCGTCGGAATTCCCGTGCTTGTTTACAGCATCGCGCAATTTATGCACGCCGACCTTCTCCCTGGCGTTCCGCTCCAACGCGCGACTCCGAGTTACATCCCGGGACACTCGCTCTGGGCTTATGTGGGAGGCTTCGGCTACTTGTTTGGCGGAATTCTTTTGCTAATCGGCAAGAAGACGCGCATCGGCGCAACGTGGGCAGCCCTAACGGTTCTCCTGATCGAACTCGTCGTCTACGTCCCAATCGGCGTCGTGGACCGCGCTAGTCTCGGCAACGGCCTGAACTACTTCGCCGACACGCTCATGTTCTGCGGCGCCGTCTTTCTGCTCGCCGCCGCAATGCCTCACGAAGAAACTCCGCACGCACAACTCGCTACCGCACCGGATGCGGTTTAACGCCGCTCCACGTCCACGCGCGAATCTTCCACGCGCCTGATTCGCGATGCAGTACCGCCGTGACTTGCCCCTCTTCCTTGAGCGGCTTTCCGTGCTCTTTGTAGAGGTAAACGGTCGGCATCACCAAGTACGCCGCATCCGCGACTTCCTCCACGCGAGTCGGCTTCCCGTACGTAACCTTGCCATCCGTCACGCCGGTCGCCTGCGCGTGTCTATCATAAGCATCCGCCCATTCGTGCGCCGCATTCGGACCCGACCAAATGTGCGGCGCAAACTCATCGACAATCGTGATCGGCCCCGTCGCATACGCCGCAAATGCCGATTGCACATCGCCCGAGTTGAATCCGTCGATAAACTGCCGCACCGGCGCGGCCGGATCGTCTCCCGCCGCCGGAACAACCGCAGGCACGCAAAGAACGAAAGCAAGTAACGCAAGAAATGTATGCTTCATGATTTTTCCCTTTGGGAGACTCCGTAAAGTTGCCGCGAGCCTCCCACGCTTAGTTGAAAGTTGTCAATTGAATTGCCCCAACGAGGCGTCTAGGTCGCACCAAAAATCATGTGCGCTTTTGGGATTCGGGCAACAACACCGCGCGAAACTGGGACACCACTCAAATTTTCACGCAGTACCTGCTCACAACCGAGTCGCCTCGCCGTCCGAACGCGCAAGGCACGTTGCGTCCGCCAAATAGCAAGGCCGAGCGGGGTGCTCGCCACCATCGGACGTCCGCCTGAGAGGGAAAATGTTCGCCTTCGTCCAGGACCTGCGTTACGCATTTCGCGCTCTCATCAAGAATCCAGGCTTCACCACCGTCGCCGTCCTCACTCTCGCTCTCGGAATCGGCGCCAACGTGGCCACCTACAGTGTCGTCTACGGCGTCCTCCTCAAGCCGCTTCCCTTTCCGCAGCCCGAGCAACTCGTCCGCGTCTTCGACGATCAGAACGGCACCGCAGACAAAGATGTCGGCATGTCGGTCCCCGAACTCTACGACTTGCAGAATCGCTCCGGCGTGTTTCGAGAGATTTCCGCAGTTCGATCGTCGAACTCCGCCGTCGCAGGCGGCGACCGCATCCTGCGCGTGGAAAGCTTGCTGACGAGCCCGGATTATTTCACGCTGCTTGGCGCGAAGCCGGAACTTGGTCGCGTCTACACGCAACAAGACGCCGTGCCGGGAGTTCTCGAGCCGGTCGTGATCAGCAACGGGTTGTGGCGCCGCTACTACGGCTCGGATCCCAACATCGTCGGGCGAAAGATGCGCCTCGACGGCGACATGTACACCATCGTCGGGGTGATGCCGGCGGGATTTCGCCATCCGGGACCTACGCTCGATACGGACGTCGACGTTTGGCTCGGGACAGGATTCAACGCGCTGCCATTTCCGGTGCCACCCGATCGCTCAGCTCGATTCATCGGCGGCGCAATCGCACGCCTCAAACCGGGTTTGACCGTCGCGCAAGCACAGACGCAACTCAATGCGTACGTTGCGCAACTCACGCAGGCGTATCCAAAAGAATATCCGGCGGCCGTTGGTTGGGCAGTGCGACTCGTACCGATCAAAGAAGATCTGGTCGGCCCACAGCGAACCGAGCTTTTCATTTTGTTGGGCGCTGTCGGATTCGTCCTACTCATCGCCTGCGTCAACATCGCGAACTTGTTGCTCGCTCGTTCATCCTCGCGTCGTCGTGAGATCGCGATTCGCTTGACGATGGGCGCAGGTCGCGCCCGCTTGATTCGCCAACTGCTCACCGAAAGCACGCTGCTCGCAGCTATTTCCGGCGTCGTCGCGCTCGCCACCGTGCTCTTTCTGAAAAACGCAATCGTCAGCCTCGCACCCGCCGACATTCCGCGCCTCAACGAAGTTGACATCAGCGCCGCCGTCTTGATCTTCGCATTCGTGGTTTCGCTCGTCACCGGTGTTCTCTTCGGCCTCGTTCCGGCTCTCCAGGCTGCTCGTTCCGATCAAGTCCAAAACCTGCGCGAAGGCGGACGCGGCTCCGGACTCGGCCGCCGCCACACCCGCGTCTCGCGCGTGCTCATCATCGCCGAAGTCGCGCTCTCGATCGTCTTGCTCGCCGGCGCAGGATTGTTGCTCCGCAGCTTCTGGCACGTCCTGCAAGTCAATCCCGGATTCAACCCCGAGCATCTGACGACCGTCCAGATCTGGATTCCACAATCCAACAATCCCGCAACCGACCCCTTCAGCGTCGAAGAAAAACGCGCCGACTTTCTGCTCGAAGTTTCTCGCCGCGTCGCAGCGATCCCCGGCGTCGAGCACTCCTCAATCTCCGGCAACGACACACTACCGATGAATTCGGGGCGAAATTACTCGCTGTTCACGATCACGGGGAGGCCGGACGATGCTTCGCATCAGCCATTCGCCGATATCGCCGTCATCGACTCGCGCTATTTTTCCACCATGCAGGTGCCCATTGTTTCCGGACGCAATTTCAGCGAACTCGACACCTACAAAACGCGGGCCGTTGCGGTCATCGATCGAAAACTCGCGCGCCAATATTGGCCCGATTCCGATCCTGTCGGTCATGAATTGAAATTCGGATTCGGCCGCGGTTTACAGGGCGTGACGATCGTCGGCATCGCCGGCGACATCAATTCGGATGGCTACGATGCGCCGAGCGTGCCTCACATTTACGTCGCGCTTGGGCAGTTCGCGCCCGTGAACGCTGTCGTATTCTTGCGCAGCCGCAACGTAGCTGCCGCGCAGCTTGGCGAGGCCGTGCGCAATGTCGTCGAGAGCCTGACCCCCGACGTTCCGGTACACAGCATCATTACGATGGACCAGATGGTGAAACGCTCTATGGCGAACCGCCGCTTCTCGCTGGAATTACTGGGCGTCTTCGCGACAGCAGCACTGCTGCTCGCCGCGATTGGAATCTACGGCGTGATGTCGTACACCTTCAGCCAGCGCACCCACGAAGTCGGCGTCCGCGTCGCCCTCGGCGCACAACGTCTCGACATCTTGCGCCTCGCCATCGGCGAAGGCATGTTCGTCGTCGCAATAGGACTCTCGCTCGGCCTGGCCGGCACACTCGCCGTAACGCGCGTCTTCCAATCGATGCTCTTCGGCGTCAACGCCA
This sequence comes from Candidatus Acidiferrum sp., assembly GCA_036266605.1. Classification (GTDB taxonomy): domain Bacteria; phylum Acidobacteriota; class Terriglobia; order Acidiferrales; family UBA7541; genus Acidiferrum. Next base: position 5,980 of record DATAMU010000197.1, read on the forward strand.
CCGATCCAATCACGCTCATCGTGGTGGCAGCAATCCTCGCCGCCGTCGCGCTGCTGGCCTGCTACATCCCGGCGCGCCGCGCCACGCGCGTCGACCCGCTCGTCGCCCTCCGCGTCGAGTAGCGTTTCCATTTCGGCAAACAATCGCCGAACGCTTCCCGCGTCTTGGCCACAGGGCACTTCGCCAACGTCTCTCCTTGACATTCTACATATAGAGGCGTAGATAGGTAGAATATCTAGGAGAGACGATGCCCACCGACAAGTCCGACCTGCTGCAAGGCACGCTCGACATGCTGATTCTTAAAATTGTCGCGCTGGGCCCCGTGCACGGCTACGGCATCTCGCTGCGCATCCGCCAGATCTCCAAAGAAGTTTTGCAGGTACAACAAGGTTCGCTTTATCCCGCGCTGCACCGGCTCGAAAAACGAGGCTGGCTCACATCCGAATGGGGCGAATCCGAAAACGGCCGCCAAGCCAAGTTCTACAAATTGTCCGCGAAAGGCCGAAAGCAATTGCAAGCGGAAGAATCGAATTGGGAGCGCCTGGCACAAGCTGTAACCCAAATCATGCAGACCGCGCAATAGCGCACCTCGCATGATCGGGTGGCCCGCGCCGCAGAGACATTCTTGTAGCGGCGACTTTACATCGCAGCTTTACCCGGTATCGCATCCGCGGCGATGCCTCAAATGGAGGCCACATGACCCGCTGGAATTTCTTCCTTCGCAAGCGCAAGCAACGCGACGCAAAGCTCGATTCCGAAATTCGCTTCCACATCGACGCACTGACGGAAGAAAACATCGCCGCCGGCTTGAATCCCGCCGAAGCGCGGCGCCAAGCCCAACTCGAATTCGGGGGAAACGAACAAATCAAAGAGGAACTGCGCGACGTCTATCGCGTGCAAATTCTCGACGCAGCGAAAACAAATCTAAAAGCCGCATTCCGCTTCCTGCGCAAATCGCCTTCTTTTTCGATCGCGGTTATTCTGACCCTCGCCATTGGCATCGGCGCGAACAGCGCCGTCTTCTCCGCGATCGATGCTATTTTGCTCAAGCCGCTTCCCTTCCCCCAGGGCGATCAGCTCGTCAAAATTGGCCAGTCCAACCGAAAAGTCAAAACCCCGCAAACATTCGTCGCACCCGTTCGCCTGGAAGACTGGAACCGTATGAACACTACTTTTCAGGCGATGACCGGCTACTACACCGAGCCCGAATCCGAAACCACCGGCGAGCTCCCCGAAAAAGTAACGCGTGCTCTCGTCGCTCCACGCTTTCTGCAAGTCTGGGGCGTCCCACCCGCTCTGGGTCGCGACTTCAACGACGAAGAGTCGCACGTCGGCGGCCCCGATGTCGTCATCATCAGCGATCGCTACTGGCGCAATCGTTTCAATGCCGATCCGCAAATTCTCAGCCAAAAAATCCGTCTAGCCGGCGAACTGCACTCGATTATCGGCGTCATGCCCGCCTCATTTCGCTTCCCCGAGCGCGACGTCGATCTATGGTCACCGATTCCCGTCGATACAAAGTTCGCTCACAATCGCGACGCTACTTGGTATTTCGTCGTCGGCCGAATGAAACTCGGCGTGACCGTCGAACAAGCCCGCGCCAATCTCGCTAGCGTACAGGCTCAACTCGGCCAGGAATTTCCCAAACCCGACGCCGAAATCGAAGTTCTGATCGAACCGCTAAAAGAGACCACCGTCGGCGGCGTCCGCCAATCCCTCTGGATCCTCTTCGGCTCGGTATCGCTGTTGCTGCTCATCGCATGCACGAACATCGTCTCGTTACTCCTTGCACGCGCAACGCAGCGTCGCCACGAAATCGCCGTCCGCTTTTCACTTGGAGCTTCACGCGGCGCGATCGTCGCGCAGCTTCTAACCGAATCGTTCGTTCTCGCCCTCTCAGGCGCCGCTCTCGGCTTACTCGTAGCTTGGGCAGCAGCCGATATTTTTCGCGCGCTGGCGGCAAATCTGCCACGCATCGAAGAGATTCATCTCGATGCACGAGTCGTCCTCTACGCGCTGGCTTGTTCGGTCATGGTGACGTTGCTCTGCGGTTTGTTCCCCGCCCTGCGCGGCGCCAAACGTGGACTCTCTGGCTCCCTCGCGCAGTCGAGCCGCACGCAAGTCTCCGGCCGAAACCGGCTTCAGTGGCTGCTCGTCGGCGTGCAAGTCGCTTTGGCGGTCACGCTTCTCGCAGGAGCGGGTTTGCTTCTCCGCAGCTTTGAAGCACTCGGCCGTGTCTCCCCTGGCTTCGAGTTCGCCCACGTCTTGACGCTCCATGTCAGCGCATCCTGGGGCGAGACCGGAAATATGCAAGGTCTGTCGCAGCGCATCGATCGCATTCTCGAGTCTCTTCGCACCGTTCCAGGTGTTGAAAAT
>DATAMU010000198.1:0-8171 GCA_036266605.1 Candidatus Acidiferrum sp.
CTCCGCCGCACCGGCGGCCGCCACGTCCTCGCCGGCGGACTCATCCTCTTTCTGGCGTTCCTCTTCGTGTCCTGGCTCGGCGTTAAACAGGTTCTCGACCGCTTCAACTCGCTTCAAAGCCTCGAAGTCACCTCCGGTAAGCGCGCCTCGATGCGACAAGACACTCTGCGCATCTTTCTCGACCACAAATACACCGGCACCGGCCTGGGCACCCTGCAAACCGTCTTTCCCGCCTACGAGACCCAGTACGATGGCAAGATCGTCAACCATTCCCACAACGATTACCTAGAAATGCTTGCCGAAACCGGCGTTGCGGGCGGAATTTGCTGCGCCTGGTTCCTCGGCGCGCTTTTTTTCATCTCTCTTCGTCAAGTTCTCCAGCGAGACAAGTCTTTCGCCGCCTCGCTCCACCTCTCCGGCCTCCTCGGCTGTAGTGCCTTTCTGGTACACAGTCTGGTCGATTTCAACCTCCACATCCCGGCCAACGCCTTACTGTTTCTTGTAACCGCCCATCTCGCCACAACCTCAGTTATTGCATCCCCGCCTAGCGATTTACCACCTCGACCACTTCGACACCAACGTTGAAATCTTTGTTGACTTTGGCCTTTTAACTGTGTAATCAACAGTAGGGGGTCTTATAATCCTATGCAGCCAAAAGGCCTGCGCGCCTTGGCTCTGTCTCTCTGCTGTTCCGGGTTCTTGCTGTTGCATGCGGCCCCCTCCCTCCGCGCGCAAAACGTGGAGACGTCCGACAAAGCCAACGAGCGCCTTCGCTCGCTCGCCGCTTCTTCGAATCGCGCTCCGGCGCCGAGTGATTACGTCATCGGTCCGGGCGATCTCGTTAACGTCCAGGTTTTCGACGTGCCCGAAATGTCGCGTGAACTGCGCGTCAGCCAGACCGGCACCATCGGCATGCCACTCGTACCCGTCCGCCTTCACATCTCGGGCCTCACCGAAACCCAAACCGAACAGAAGATTACCGAAGTCCTCGAGGCTAACGGCCTGATCTCTCATCCCGAAGTCAGCGTCACCGTAAAGGAAAAGAAGAGCCGCCCGATCACCATCGTCGGCGCCGTCGCTCATCCACAGGTTTACGAGGCCGACCGTCAGGTCACCTTGATCGACGTGCTCGCGCAAGCCGGAGGCATCACGCCCGACGCCGCGGATCACGTCATCGTCACGCGCCCCGAGCGCGACAATTCGCAGGACGCGGCCGACGCGGCGCAGCAAGACACGGCTCCAGCAGTCTCCGCTTCCGATGCGCCGCCCGCCGCCCAAGGATCCGACAAGCCCTCCGCCGAGCCGCCGCAAATCCCGCCGCCGGTCGTCAACACCATCACCGTCAACCTCAGTCAAATTCTCGAGGCCGGCGACATGGTCAACAACGTCATCATCCAGCCCGGCGATGTCGTCACGGTCCCACACGCCGGCATCGTCTACGTCCTCGGCGCCGTTCCCCGGCCCGGCGGCTACACCGTCACCAACGATCGCGCCCAGCTTTCGACGCTCAAGGTTCTTTCGCTCGCCGGCGGCCTCGAGCGCACCGCCAAATCCGATCGCGCCGTCATCGTCCGCAAAGACGCCACCGGAAAACAGCAGGAAGTCGATGTTGATCTGAAGAAAATTATGAAATTCGAAGCCGAAGACGTACAGCTTCGCCCGTCCGACATTCTCTTCGTCCCCCGCAGCGCTGGTAAGCAAGCCGCGATTCGCGCTGCTGAGCTCGCCACTGCCATCGGTACGGGCTTGCTCATCTACCGGTTGGTGCCGTAGCCATGGCTGACGAATACAACTACATCCGCGAGGTGCCCGTCAGCGCGGCCACTGTGGACATCGTTCCCCAGCAGCCTCAAACGGTCACGCGCCCCGCATGGGAATTGGCGCCGCGTGAGCCGCACCTCTGGGACTACCTGCTCATCCTTCGCAAGCATCAATGGCTGATTCTGTCCTTCATGCTCGCGGTGGTCACCATCGTCTCCATCGCTACGTTCCGCATGCAGCCCGTCTACGTGGCCACGACGCGCATCGAACTCGGCCGCGAGACCGCCAACGTTCTGCCATTCCAGAGCACCGATTCCTACGACTACATGCTCGATCTCGAAAATTACATCGAGACTCAATCCAAAATTTTGACCAGCGAAACGCTGGCGCTTCAGACGATTCGCACGGGCGTTCTCACCGGCGTAGCCAGTGGCGCTGATTCGCCGTCCGACGCCATCGCCACCGGAAACCTCGCCAATCAGAAGCGTCCGCCTGAACTCGGCGCCTTCCTCGCCGCTCTTACCGTTAAGCGCGTTCCCAACAGCCGCTTGATGGACGTCACCTTCGAGGCCAACAACCCCGAGCTCGCCGCCCAGGTCGTTAACGCCCACATTCGCAACTTCATCGACCAGAATCGTCGCAGCCACTACGACGCAACCACTGCGGCAACCACGTGGCTCACCGACCAGCTCGACGAACTGAAGATCAAAGTCAAAAATTCCGAAGACGCCCGTCTCGATTACGAGCGCAAGAATCAGATTTGGGAAGTGGACGACAAGCAGAACATCACCACACAGCGGCTTTCCGAACTCAATCGTCAGCTTATCGACGCGCAAAGCGATCGCATGAAAAAGCAGTCGATGTACGACTTCGCGAAACAGGGCGACGCCGACATCGTGCCGCAAATTCGCGACAGCGCGGCTGTTCAGGATCTGCTCAAGCGCCGCGGCGACCTCAACGGCCAATATGCCGAAGCCCTGGCGCAATACGGCCCGAATTTTCCCAAGGTCCAGCGCCTGCAATCGCAACTGAAAGAAATTGACCAGAACCTAGAGCGTGAGAAAAAGGCTGTCCTCGCGCGTCTTGGCAGCGAATTTCACGAAGCGCAGCAGCGCGAAGAACTGCTCACCCGCACGCTCGAGCAGCAGAAATCCGAAGCCAGCCTGATGTCCGAGCGCATGGTGCAGTACAACATCCTCAAGCGCGACGCAGAAGCGGACAAGGCGCTCTACGATGGTTTGCTCACCAAGCTTAAGGAAGCCGGCATTTCCTCAGCGTTGCAATCGTCCAACATCCGCATTGTTGATCCGGCGATGATTCCCCCCAGTCCGGCTCGTCCGGCGAAAATGCGCAACGTTACCCTCGCGTTTCTCGTCGGCATGGTCGGCGGCATCGGCCTGGCCATCTTGCGCGAGTATATGGACAACACGGTCAAGACGCCCGATGACATCGAGACGCTCTCGCGCTTGCCGTCGCTTGCGGTCGTTCCGGCGTTCCAGGATTCCGAAGGAGATGCGCCTAAGCGGCGCTCGCTGGCCGATTCGCTCAGCAACGGACACTCGCGCCATGTCGAGCTTGTCGCGCAGCATTTGCCGAAATCGCAAATGTCCGAAGCATTCCGCGCGTTGCGCACCGCTTTGCTGCTGTCGCAAGCGGGGCACCCGCCACAGGTCATTCTCGTTACCAGCGCTCTGCCGCGCGAAGGCAAGACGACGGCAGCCGCGAACTTGGCGGTCACGCTCGCGCAGCTTGGCGACCGCACGCTGCTCATCGACGCCGATCTTCGCAAGCCCGGAGTCGGCCGCCTCCTCAATCTCAACGGCAGCAAATACGCCGGCCTCAGCTCGTATCTCGCCGGCGTGTCGAGCCTCGATCTCGTCACCGTGCAGCATCCCGCAATTCCGAATCTCTCTGCGATTCCGACAGGGCCGCTGCCGCCCAATCCGGCCGACCTGCTCTCTTCGCACCGGCTTGCAGATGCGATCACAGAGTTGCGCACAAAATTCAAATTCATCGTCATCGACACGCCGCCCGTCATGGCTGCGACAGATGCCGTAATCCTTAGCGTAAAAGCCGATGGCGTCGTCCTGGTCGTCCGCAGCGGCGAAACGCCCAAAGAGGCCTTTAATCGCACGCGCGAACTGCTCATGAGCGTAAAATGTCGCCTGCTCGGCGTCGTACTCAACGCCGTCGATTCCAGCGCGCCCGATTATTACTATTCGTATCGCTACTATCCGTATTCCTACGGCTACGGCGCCAGGGATTCCGCGCCGGAAGAGCATTCCGGTGACGGTGATGAGCAAGACGTCGAAACGGCGTTTGCCGGAGCGGCGCACGGCTCGCATCATCATCACGAGCGCGAAGACGATATCCAGCAGCTCTAGGCTTTTCGTAATTCGCGATGCCGCGATGCCCGATACCGCGATGCTGGATTCGCGGCATGATATTCATTCTTGTCCCCGTTCGGAGGATTTTTGCGATTTCTGATTACCGGCGGTGCCGGCTTCATCGGCTCTCATCTTGCAGAGCGCCTGCTCGACCGCGGCGACAATGTCGTGCTGCTCGACAATCTCTCCACCGGAAGCATGGACAACATCCGCCACCTCAAGTCGCGTGACCGGATGCAATATCACCTCGACAACATTGAGAATCGCCAGCTTGTCGCCGAGCTCGTCGATGACGCCGATGCGGTGATTCATCTCGCCGCCGCCGTCGGTGTAAAACTCATCGTCGAAAGCCCGGTTCGCACCATCGAGACCAACGTCAACGGCACGCAGATGATCCTCGAAGCTGCGAACAAGAAAAAGAAGCTCGTCCTGACGGCTTCCACCTCCGAGGTCTACGGCAAAAATACCAACGTGCCGTTTCACGAAGACGCCGATCTCGTCCTCGGCCCGACGACGAAAGGCCGCTGGAGTTACGCCGCCTCGAAAGCGCTCGACGAATTCCTCGCGCTTTCCTATTGGAAGGAAAAGCATCTTCCCGTGATCGTCGTCCGCTTCTTTAATACTGTCGGCCCGCGGCAGACCGGCCGCTACGGCATGGTGCTCCCCAATTTTGTCAAATCGGCGCTCGACAACACTCCGATTCAGATCTACGGCGACGGCAAACAATCCCGCTGCTTCTGCGACGTGCGCGACACAGTCGAAGCGCTACTGCGCCTGCTCGACACCCAGAAATCCATCGGCGAAGTCGTGAACATCGGCAACACCGAAGAAGTCACGATCGAAGGCTTGGCCGATCGCGTCAAGCAGCGCACCGGAAGCCGTTCGTCGATCGAATACATCCCCTACGACAAAGCTTACGAGCCCGGCTTCGAAGACATGATGCGCCGCGTCCCCTGCGTCGATAAGCTCGAAGCCCTCACCGGCTTCCGCCCCCGCACCAGCCTCAACGAAATCATCGACCGCGTCTCCACCTTCTTCCAACAAAAGTCCGAGCCCGCACAGCCGCCACGCGCCGCCGCCAACTCCGCCGTCTGATCCGGTAGGCCGGCGTCCCGCCGGCATTTTTCCGCGTGATCTTGCCTCCCAACGATCTTTTAGGGGCGCGGCTTGCTTCCCCTGAGCTTCGATGGGCTTCGCCCGCGTCGAGATTGCGTCCCACCCTCCGGGAATCGATCTGCGCGAATCTCCATGAGCCAGCTCTCTCCTCTTGACTCCCAGTAGGAAAAGCGTATCCTCCTCCTGTCACCCAAGAGGAGCCCCCGCAAATGCCCGAAAAACCATCCGACGTCATCCAAGGTACCCTCGACATGCTCCTCCTCAAAACCCTCGCCCTCGAACCTATGCACGGCTACGGCATCTCGGTCCGCATCGAACAAATCAGCAAAGGCGTCTTCCGGCCGAACGCCGGCTCCCTATTCCTCGCCATCCAGCGCCTCGAACGCGACGGCCTCATCGACGCCGAATGGCAACCCACCGAAAACAATCGGCGCGCGAAGTATTACTCCCTGACAAAAAAGGGCCGCAAACGTCTGGAAGAGGAAACGCGCGAATGGGGCCGTCAAGTCGCCGCCATCGCCAGAATCCTTGAAGCGCAGTAGAGAAATCACGATGTCGCTGCTTCGAAAAATATCGCGCGGTCTCCGTTCGCTGTTCCACAAGGAACAAGTCGATCGCGACCTTTCTGAAGAAATCGGCACTTTCACGGAAATGGCCGCGCGAGAAAAAATGAAGCAAGGTCTCAGCCGTGAAGAGGCGCTTCGGACCGTTCGTCTTGAACTCGGCACCATCGAAATCGCGAAAGAAGAAGTCCGCTCCGTAACTTGGGAATCGTTCGTCGAAAATCTTTGGCGCGACATTCGCTTCGCGCTCCGCTCGCTGCGCAAATCACCAGCCTTCAGCGCCGTCGTCATCCTCACGCTAACCCTCGGCATCGGCGCAAACACCGCCATCTTCAGCTTGATCAACGCAGTGATGCTGCAAAAGCTTCCCGTACGCAATCCCGAGCAGCTCTATCGCCTTGGTGACAACAACAACTGCTGCGTCATGGTCGGACTCCAAAACGACGACAGCTTCGTTCTGTACTCCTATTCCCTCTACCAATACTTGCGCGATCACACGCCGCAGTTCGAACAACTAGCGGCGTTCGAATCGTATATTTCCGATCTGAGCGTTCGCGGCCCTAACGACGCCACCGCTGAGCCGTACAAAGGCGAATTCGTCTCTGGCAATTATTTTCAAATGTTGGGCGTCGGCGCCTCGGCCGGCCGCTTGCTGCTGCCGCAAGATGATTCACAGACCGCTCCGCGCGTCGCGGTCATCAGCTATCGCGCATGGCAGCAACGCTTTGCGCTCAATCCCGCTGCGATCGGTTCGACTTTCGAAATTGGCGGAGTCCCTTACACCATCGCCGGAGTCGCACCGCCACAGTTCTATGGAGACACGCTGCGCAGCGATCCTCCCGATTTCTGGCTGCCGCTGGTTGGCGAGCCGGAAAAGTGGCGCCTCGAGAGTCCCAATCCCGAATGGCTCTATCTCATCGGTCGCCTAAAGCCGGAATTCACCACGGCGTCGGTCCAGGCGCAACTCACCGTTGAGTTGCAACAATGGCTCAATGCGCATCGCGATATCTTCGAAAAACGCGACTTGGATCAGCTTCCCCGGCAGCACATCACTCTGACGCCGGCGGCTCGCGGCGTCGAGCAAATGCAGACGGACTACGCGCTCGGATTGCGCCTGCTCGCAACTCTGTCGGTGCTTCTGCTCCTGATCGCCTGCGCAAACATCGCCAACCTGCTCTTAGCACGCGGTTCGGCCAACCAATCGCAAACCGCGGTGCGGCTGGCCATGGGCGGCACGCGCCTGCGTCTGATGCAACAGGTGCTCACCGAAAGCGTGATCCTCTCGCTCATCGGTGGAATGGCAGGACTCTACGTTGCATACGTCGGAGGCCACGCGCTCCTGCTTCTCGCGTTTCGCGGCGCGAATTACATTCCGATCAGTGTGCGGCCATCTCTTCCCGTTCTCGCGTTTGCAGTGGGGCTGTCGCTGATCACAGGAATCGTGTTTGGAATTGCGCCAGCTTGGATGAATTCGAGTTCCAATCCCGCGGATGCGTTGCGGGGTTCCGGCCGCTCGAATAGCGAGAAATCTTCGACGCTTCAGAAATCACTCATCGTCGTGCAAGTCGCGTTGTCGATCGTCCTGTTGGTTGGCGCCGCGCTGCTCACGACAAGTTTGCGCAATCTCGAAAAGCAAAATTTTGGGTTCGTCACCGAAGGCCGCCTCATCGTGAGCCTAACTTATCCCGAAGCCGGCGGATATGGCGACGACCAACTTCCCGCACTATATCGAGGCTTGCAAACATCGCTGCCTCAGATTCCCGGTGTGCTGAGCGCGAGCCTTTCAACGTACACTCCGCTTGCCGGCGACAACTGGAACGAGTGGGTTTACATCGAAGGCAGAACGCCGGACTTCACCGGCATTGCGCCATCATGGCTTCGCGTCGGGCCGCACTACTTCGAGACGGTCGGCACGCGATTGCTCCAAGGACGCGTCATCGATGAGCGAGACGTGCCTGGCGCGCCGCGCGCTGCCGTTGTGAACGAATCGTTCGCGCGCAAATACTTTCCGAAGGGCGACGCGATCGGTCAGCATTTCGGAACCAACGATCCTAAACACAGCGGTGATTTCGAGATCGTAGGCATCGTCGAAGACGCGAAATATCAAGACACGCGAGGGCCCGCGTATCCGACGTTCTTTTGGCCGCTGCTTCAGGTTCCGCCTGGTGATCCACTGCGCGGCTGGGCGCGTTTCACCGAACTGCACATTGCGGGAAGGCCCGAAAGTGTGGAGGCCGCGGTACGTCAAGCGATTGCCGGGATCGATCCACGTATCACGATTCTGAAGGTACAGAGTTTCGACGAGCAGGTCGCGCTCAACTTTAATCAGGAAAGACTGATCGCG
>DATAMU010000199.1:0-4162 GCA_036266605.1 Candidatus Acidiferrum sp.
TCATCCCCGCCGTGCGCGAAGATTCCCTCGAAGAGCGCATCGGCAGCCGCATGCGCTCCCGCCTCTTCGAAATGTGCCGCACCATCGAAGTCTCCGCTCCCGATTTTCGCCGCGAACGCACCCAAGCCGGCCGTGCCCACGCTTGATATTCGAACCCTTCCCGAGCCTCGAATTCCCCGAAAGATGCAACGTAAGCGCACCCAATACCATCTATCTCATTACGTTGACACCGGGTTCCGCCGCCGCGTATCATCTTGGCGTTGCAGCGTTTTGGACGCCCGCAGCACTTGTCCTCGGTGAGCGCATAACGGTCGTTTTCAGCAACGGACCACATCACGGTTGTCTATAGCGGTGACGGACCTGCCTTCTGCGTCTTTAACTGCGCACGATGGCTCGGGCCATCCCGTCGCCAGCCGTATGGTCTGTTGTGCAACGCTAAGAAGTACAACCGCGAAGCTGTACCCCTTGCGTCACTCAAAAGTCGAGTTGAGAGATCGCAGGGATTCTCAAGCAACACCCATGACTCCGGCATCGCCGGGTCACTAGACAAAGACGCAGTACTTTCTGGAGGCCAACAACCATGTTTTCCGACAACGATAACAATCCATCTTCTGCCGCAGCCGCTCCCGCACCAGACCACGAGAAAGACCAAGCAACAGAATCCCAGGCTCACACCGAGGAAACCGTAAACGCCGCCGCTCACGAAGCGACAGCCGCGCCCGTAGCCCAGGCCGACGGTGATCCCCGCCCAGAGCACGCCACGACTCCTGCGGCCCCCGCGGCGCAGTCTGCGGACGCTCAGCATCAGCAGCATGAAGCCGCGCAGCAGCACCTCGACCCCGAAGCCGCTGCCGCCGCCGAAGAAGCCGCCGGCTCCGAAGAAATGTCGAAGCTGATCGATCAGTACAGCGAGCCTGCTGAGAGCGCCGCCAATAACGAAATCATCGAAGTAAAAGTAGTCGCCTACACCGAGCACGGCGTCGTCGTTGACGTCGGTGGCAAAACGGAAGGGCTGGTACCGGCTGTCGAATTCTCTGAAACCGACATCCCGCGCCCCGAGCCGAATGCCACCATCGAAGTGCAGCGCACCGGCGAACACAAAGACGGCTACGTCATCCTCTCGTATCAGAAAGTTCTCCGCCGCCGCACCTGGGAAAAGATCGAAGCCGCATTCAAAGCCAAGGAAACCATCACCGGCAAAGTCGTTGATCGCATCAAGGGCGGCCTCGTCGTTGACATCGGCGTGCGCGCATTTCTTCCGGGCTCGCAATACGATCTGCGTCCGACGGCAAATCTCGACAACTTGATGAACACCGAAGTTCAGGTGCGCATCACCAAGCTGAATCGCCGTCGCGGCAACGTCGTCGTCAGCCGACGCGCGCTGCTCGAAGAAGAGCTTCACGCCAAGCGCGCTCAGCTTATGGAGACGCTCCACGAGGGCGACAAGGTCAAGGGTCACGTGAAAAACGTCACCGAGTACGGCGCATTCGTCGATCTCGGCGGCATCGACGGCCTGCTCCACCTCACCGATCTGAGCTGGGGCCGCGTCAAGCACCCGTCCGACATCGTAAAGCCCGACCAGGAAGTCGAAGTCGTCATCCTCAAATTTGACAAGGAAAAGCAGCGCGTCTCGCTCGGCCTCAAGCAGCTGACCAACGATCCTTGGGTCGGCGCCTCCGAAAAATACCCGGCGGGCGGCAAAGTGAAAGGCAAGATCGTCGGCGTCGTTGACTACGGCGTCTTCGTCGAACTCGAACAAGGCATCGAAGGCCTCGTCCACGTCTCCGAAATGAGCTGGAACAAAAAAGTCCAGCATCCTTCGAAAATCGCCAAGGTCGGCGACGAAGTTGACGTCGTCGTGCTCGACATCAAGCCCAGCGATCGCCGCGTTTCGCTCGGTATCAAGCAGGCGCTGCCCGATCCATGGCTGCTCACCGCCGAAAAATATCCAATCGGCACCATCGTCACCGGCAAAGTCCGCAACATCGCCGAATTCGGCGCCTTCATCGAAATCGAAGACGGCTTCGATGGCCTCGTTCACGTCAGCGACGTCAGCTGGACCGAGCGCATCAAGAATCCGCACGAAGTCTTCAAGAAGGGCGAGCCGATCACCGCGAAGGTTCTCAAGATCGATCCAGAGAATCGCCGCGTCTCTCTCGGCATCAAGCAGGTCAACGACATCTGGGGCGACTGGTTCAAGCAGCACAAGGTCGGCCAGATCGTGAAGGGCAAAGTTTCGCGCATCGCCACCTTCGGCGCTTTCGTCGAACTCGGCGACAACATCGAAGCGCTTTGCCACAACACCGAAATCGAAGATCGCCGCCGTCGCGACGAGGGTCCGGCCGCATCGATGCATCGCACCTCGACCGGTCCGCTCAAGAGCGCTGGTCCGCTTGAGCCGGGCAAAGAGTACGACTTCAAAATCATCAAGATCAGCCCGGAGACGCGCCGCATCGGTCTCAGCTATCGCGCCGCCGCCAAACAGATCGAGCGTCGTGAAATCGAACAGTATCGTTCGACCACCAAATCGTCTTCGACCGCTACCATCGGCGACGCTTTGAAACAGAAGCTCGCTGGGCTCAAGTAATCTTTTCGGGCGCCGGGGCCTCACCCGCCCCGGCGTATAAGTCCTTTACCTGCGGGTCATTTTAGTGATAGTAACAATGGCAACCGGGAGAGCGTGCCCCCGTAAATCGTTTCAGATCACAGTGCTGCGACGGTTTCGGTACCTGACAAGTGGCAGTCCCATCGAGGCAACGGGAAGATGACGAAGCAACCTACATTGACGAAGGCCGACCTCATCGAAGAGGTCCTCAAAGTGACCGAACTCCCGCGCAAGGAGTCGGAAACCATCGTCGAAACTATTTTCGAGAGCATCATCGACGCTCTTCAAAAAGGCGACAAGATCGAGATTCGCGGCTTCGGCAGCTTCCGCACGCGCCAGCGCCGCGGTCGCGTCGGTCGCAACCCCAAGACCGGCGCCAAGGTCGAAGTCCCGCCCAAGAAGATCCCCTTCTTCAAGCCCAGCAAAGAACTAAAAGACTTTGTCAACACCGCCGACGGCGTCCCCGCCGCCTAAACATCTGTCGTACGCTCGCGCAAGCGAGCCGCAGTTGTAGCGCCGGCTTCCAGCCGGCGTTTTTGTTTCAACGCGGCAACTCATAACCCGCACTGTCACTCCATTCAAAACACATTGTCATCCTGAGCGAAGCGAAGGATCTCAGACGTGAACACCTCTTCAATCCCCACCATCACCCCAAAACGTTTTACGCTATTCTTTAAACCTCACGACTCGCACCGATCGAAAGGCTCTCTTCCTCGATGGACTACGTCTGGACACCCTGGCGCTACCAATACCTGAAACAAGCCGAGAGCGGCGAGCAGCCCGAATGCTTTTTCTGCGACGCCGTCCAGCGCACCGACGATGAAAAAACTCTCGTCGTCTATCGCGGCAAAAGAGTCTTCATCATCCTCAATCGTTTTCCCTACACCTCCGGCCACGTCATGATCGTTCCTTACGCACACGTCGGCGATCTCTCCAGCGCCGATCCCGAAGCCCTCGCCGAAATGATGCAGCTCGCTCCTCGCGTTGAAACTGCCTTTCGCGCGCTCTATAAGCCCGACGGCATGAATGTCGGCATGAACCTCGGCCGCGCGGGTGGCGCCGGCGTCGTCGGCCACATCCATCTCCACGCCCTCCCGCGCTGGTTCGGCGACTCCAACTTCATGACCGTCGTCAGCGAAACGCGCATGCTTCCCGAAGACCTCGGCACGACGTACACTCGCCTTCGCGACTATCTCGCCGCGAACACCGGAGATGTGAAGTGAATCTCGCACTCACCGAAGACCAACAACTCCTCCAGAAAACCGTCCGCGAATTCGCGGACTCGGAAGTAAAGCCGCTCGCCCGCGAAAACGACGAAACCGGAAAATTCCCGCGCGAACTTTTCCGCAAAGCCGCCGAACTCGGCCTCACCGGTGTCGCCATCCCCGAATCCGAAGGCGGCGCCGGCTTCGATCACGTCTCCTACACCATCGTCATCGAAGAAATTTCCCGCGCCTGCGCCTCCACCGGCGTCATTCTCTCCGTTCAAAATTCCCTCTACTGCGATCCCATCCATCGCCTCGGCACCGTCGAGCAAAAACAGAAATTCCTCCTTCC
>DATAMU010000200.1:0-2764 GCA_036266605.1 Candidatus Acidiferrum sp.
CCGATCGCTACGGCTGGACCCGCTACGTCGCCCACCAAGCCTATTACTCGCTCGTCGGCCGCGAATTCGAGTGGGAGCTCATGCCCCTCGGCATTGACCAGCGCGTCGGCACCATCGTCTGGAGCCCCCTCGGCTGGGGTCGCCTGACCGGCAAAATCGGCCGCGGAAAGCCCCTACCCAAAGAAAGCCGCCTGCACAAAACTGCCGACTTCGGCCCGCAGGTCGAAGACGAATACCTGTACAAGGTCGTCGATGCGCTCGAGGCCGTGGCAAAAGAAGTCGAAAAGCCAGTCCCAGTCGTAGCCCTGAACTGGCTCCTGCAGCGCCCGACCGTAGACAACGTCGTCATCGGCGCCCGTAACGAAGAGCAGCTCCGCCAAAATTTGCTGGCCGTAGGCTGGAAGCTGACGCCCGAACAAATCGCGAAGCTCGACAAAGCCAGCGACCGTACGCCCGTCTATCCGTATTGGCACCAGCGCCAGTTCGTCGAGCGCAATCCGACGCCGGTCCCGCTGAGTTCCTGAGCACTTAGGTCTCGGCCTTCCCGGAAGGTTGCGTGGACTTGAGTGCGGGGCTTATGCTCGATTTTAGCGGTCAACCTGCGACGTAGCGGATTGCATCGCATAGGGTGACGCAACGCTTCTCAAGGCTCGCATGTTTTTCCACGGTTCATTTCGCAAACTGATTTGGGTTGGGTGCGTCGCCATGGCGGCGCTAGTCGGGGTTGGTGTCTCTGCCCGATCGGCGGCCCAGAGCTCGCAGGATAGTTCCACCGACTCCCGAATTACCCGCGGCAAAAAACTCGTCCTCAAAGACGGCACCTTCCAACTCGTCCGCAGTTACGAAAAAAACGGCGACCGCGTGAAGTACTTCAGCCTCGAGCGCGGCAACTGGGAAGAGATTCCCGCCGCCATGGTGGACTGGGACGCAACCGCCAAAGCGGAAAAAGCCACAGAAGCTGCCGATGACGCACTGGCGGCGAAAGTCCACAAACAAGAAGAAGCGCAAAACATCCAGACCACGCTCGACGTTGACGCCAGCCTGCAAGTCGGCGGCGGAGTTTTTCTTCCGCCCGGCGAAGGAATGTTTGCCGTCGAGGGAAAATCCGTCATCCCGATTCCCCAAGTCGGCTCGGCCGTGCGAACGGATCGCAAAAACCAACTGAAGCGAATCTTGTCGCCGCTGCCGATTATCCCCGCAAAACAAAACATCACTCTGGAAGGCAAGAGCGCCACGCTGCGCATCAATTCCTCCAGTCCCGAATTTTATTTGCGTGAGTTGACGACAGAGGACGAGCAGGAATCCGGCCTCGAACGCACGAGCCGCCAGAGTACGACAGGGCCAGATGTGGAATTGTTGAAGGCGACCGTAAAAGGCAACAAGAGAATCATCGAGTCGGTGCGCAGCATGATGGGTGAAGAAATCGGTCGCGAAAGTAAAACAATTTCGATTCAGCAGTGGGAAGTCGCTAAGCGCGTTTACCGCTACACGTTGAGCGAGCCTTTGCCGCCCGGCGAATATGCG
This sequence comes from Candidatus Acidiferrum sp., assembly GCA_036266605.1. GTDB lineage: Bacteria > Acidobacteriota > Terriglobia > Acidiferrales > UBA7541 > Acidiferrum. Next base: position 1,525 of record DATAMU010000200.1, read on the forward strand.
CTGGCCGAGATCTTGCCCGGCGGATTGAATCTCTTCGTCTGGGATTTCGGCGTCGACGAAAAAGCCGAAGTAAAGAAGTAATGATTTAACGACCTAACGAAGCGCCGCCAGTTCAGTGCTTTCCGTTCGTTCCTTCTCTTCTCTCTCCCTCCGTGCCCTCTGCGAACTCCGCGTTAAATTCTTCTTCCGTTGTTATCGCGCCGGCTGGATTTGTACGAGCGTGCGTGAAGCGCCGCGGAGTTGTTGCGGGTGTTCGGCGAAAGCGGAAGCATCCGAGAAGCCGCGCGCGAGCATGTTGGCGGTGACAATCCCCGTGCGCATGAAAGATTTCTCGCAGTCAACCGTGCTCGGTCCGCGCATATTCCCTTCCATCCAGGCGAGCCCCGGGCACCGCGTGCAACTGCCGAGATGCGAGCAACTACTGCACGTCGTCAGATGCTTCCCGCGGATTCCGCGAACCTCTGCAAACTGCGGCGAATTCTTCCAGATGTCGCCAAAATCTTGCTCGCGCACATTCCCGCAAGTCATCGGAAATTGCACGCACGGGTAAACATCGCCCCATGGCGACACGTACGCAGCAGTGTGTCCCGCGCTGCACGGATACCCTTCAAGCGTGTCTTCGTCGATCGCAGTTGGCGGCGCACAAAACTCTTCGACGCTGCCCACCAAAGTCGAATCATTGAAAACGGTTCGCAGGCTGTCGGACGAAATGCGCAGCCGCAACAGCGAAGCGTCCCCGTTCATCATCGGCGTGATCGTCGGGTCGAGCGTGTAGTGCGCACCCACCTCGGCAGCCAATTGCCGCACGCCCTCCGCATCACCCATGTTGCCGCGCATCAAGACGTTCGCGATCGTCACTTTAATTCCGTGCGCCTTCAGCAGCCGAATCCCGCGAATCGTGCGATCCAGCGAGCCAGGAACTCTGGAAATTCCGTCGTGCACCTGCGCCCGGTGCGAATAAACGCTGATCTGCACTTGTTCAACGTTGAGTTCCCGCAGCCGCCGCGCTTCCTTTTCACGAATCAGGATCGCATTCGTTTTCAGCTTCACATTGAAGCGAAGCGAACGCGCGTACTCGATAATCTCGAAAATGTCCGGACGTATCAGCGGTTCGCCGCCGCTGATCGTCAGAAAGAAAACACCGGCTGCCGCGAGTTGATCGAGCGTCGAAAGAATTTCGGCGGTGGACATTTCACCGTCGCCATCGTGCTCGAGATAGCAGTGTTCGCACCGCTCGTTG
>DATAMU010000201.1:0-6824 GCA_036266605.1 Candidatus Acidiferrum sp.
ATTTGATTCGAATTTCCTGAACCGTCACCGGACGGATTATTCGGATCCTGATTCTGATTCGTCCCTGGAGCGCCGTTCTGCCCCTGCTGCCCGTTGTTTCCATTTTGATTCTGATTGTTGTTCTGCGATCCAAATCCACCCTGCGACCCAAAGCTGCTGCCCGTCGAATTAAAATTCCCGCCGCCCGCTCCGTTGTTAAACGCGCTGCCCGAATTTCCCTGCCCGGCGCCCTGCATTGATCCGAACCCGGCTTGCCCCGCGGGCGTACCTACGTTCGCCCCACCGCTTATTTGAATCGTCTGCTGCGGCTTCGTGCTGCCAATGAGCTGCCCCGACGGGCCGACATATATGAAGCGCCACTTCCCGTCTTCCTTATTCATCGGGTCTTTGTATTCCTGGCGCAAGTAACGCAGCGAGCCGTTTTTTGGCTTCGTCAGGTCGTCGATGTTCGTCGGGAATCGGCCGTTCTTTCGGTAGTAGAGCTTGATGGCGTGAACATACTGCTTCCCGCGCCATATCATCTCTTCTTCTTTTTCGCGGCGGCGCTCGGTTCGAATGGAAGGCGCAGCAACAATCGCCGCCAGCAACATGATCGTCGTCATGAATGCGACCAACAGGATGGCGTAGCCGTCCTGTTTCACGGCGCGACGTATGCACCGGCGGGATCCCGTCTTGTTTCTGCGAGTCATGAAACTTGAGCTTACGAAGCGGGAGCGGCGACCGGCTCCTCGGTCAATTGCGTCGAGCCGTGCCGGCCACTGGCGATCTCTTCAAAATCGAGGTTCGCGTTTCCGATTTTCGTCACGCGATATTTGCCAAGCAGCGTGTCGCCCTCACCGACGATGTAGACGTTGTCGCCATCCGTGAGAAACGCGCGCTTGGCCGTGCCGTTGGGAATCGTCCCGTAGCCGAAAAATTTCATATTGCCCGGCAGTGTCGGCGGCGGCGGCGGGGGCGGAATCTGCGGGCCCACTGGAGCATGTGATGTCACGGCAGCCTGACGTACCTCTTGCGGCGGTGGTGGCGCAATCTCGCTGAACAAATCGCGGCCGCTACCCTTGTACTCCGTCTTCTGGCTTGCACTTTGCTTGTCGCGCTGCAGCGCCGGATTCTCGACGGCAAGCGGCTTGTACGACATCTCGCCATACTGCGCCGATGTCGCGGTCACCGAATCGCCGCTGCGCTCGTAGTACCACGCGAGAACGGCAACAACGACCAGAACCGCCAGCGCGATGCCTTTGTTGCGTTCGCTCATCAAGTCGTCCGGAAATACGTTTTAATGTGCATTTGCACGTGCACCCTGCCGTTTGCGCCTTGCCCAGTGTCCGCCTTCGCATCCAGCGCTTCCACGGCGTACACGTTTTGCGACCGCTGCAAACTGTTCAGAAAATGCACTACTTGCGAATAGCTGCCGGTGACGACCGCGTCAATCTCAACCTGCTGCATATCGCGGCCTTTGATCTCGCTTTGATGAAATCCCGTGCTCTCGAGGGTAAGCCCGGCCTTGGCGGCGATCGAGTCCAGTTCCGAACTTACCGAGGAATAGCCCTTGCTCGACGAATACAACGACTGTTCAAACTTGTCGCAATCTTCCTTGATCGCCGGCATCTTCTTGCGAATGTCCTGCGCTCGCGTTATGTCGGCGCGGAGCAGATCGCGATTGCGCGTCAGAACCGCAAGCTCATCCTGCGGGTGTTGGCCGGCGGACAGATTCCATCCGTAAACAGCCAACGCGATGTCGGCGGCGACAAGCAGCACCAACCCAAAAATGATCAATCGCCGTTCGATTTTGAAATCGTGTCGCACGGTTTTTGTCATGCCCTCGAATAGACCACAGACAATTCAACATCCACTTTGTCATTGCTGCCCGGCTGTTGCTGCGCCACCCTTTGGTTTAGCACCTCAAGATGCGAGAACGACGGCGATTGCTCCAACGCGTGCAAAAACTTGAGTTTCGCCTCGTCGCTTGTCGCACCGATGGTCAGCTTCACTTCCACGACGCCTTTGTCATGCTTCTGCTCGATACTGACGACGCGCACGCCCGCGGGCAAAATCTTCTCCAGGTCCATGAACATTTGCGTCCAGTTCAGGCTCTGCTCGTCGATGAGCGTGTTCAGGAATGCCGACCGGTCGTGCAGCTTCGCGTTTTCGGGGCGGCTGAAAAACTGTTCGAGTTCCCCGCGTTGCCGCTCGAGGTTCACCATCTCTGAGCGGACCGCGACCACCCGCTCGCGGAATACTTCGTCTCCGCGGCGCACGGCATACACGTGGACCCCGAGACCGATGAAGAGCAGCCCCGCGACGATACTCACAACGCCGGCAATCGCCAGAAACTTGCGGTGCGTCTGGAGAGGCTTCGTCGATAAATTGAGACGAACTTTCATCGAATCCGTTCGATCCCCTTCCCGTTTCGAAACGCCAAAAAAATCAAATTTTATCCGCGCTCGAGCTAATTGCGATGCAGCATCCACCCAACTAAGCCGTCCGACTCTCGGTCGGCCAACTCGTGCACACTCTCTGGCACACGCCCTTCCGCCATTGCGGTGGACAACAGTGAGCGAACTTCGCACCGGAACTCATCTTCCAGCGGCCGCAGAAACTCATTGAGCCGGGGACCAAGCCCCGCGACACGTACCTGTTGAATGCCTTCGCGCCAGGTATCTTGATAATACGCCGCCACGGGATAAATCTCCTCGAGCAGCATTTGCGGCGTCAACTCGATATTCTGCGCCGGCAATTCGGTGCAGCGGTATCCGCACAGTACGCCTTCGCGCACGATCGCGGTCGTCAAAGCCAGGCCTGAGACACGGGCCAACAACGTCGGCTGATGGTCGTCGAGCAGCGTAATCGCCGCCAGAGACGAACTCAAAATCACTCCAGGGTACAGCCCATTGCCCTCGGCGAGCCCCTCGTACTCACGCACGATGCGCAATCGCGCCAAAGCCGTGACAACATCGACTCCGTCTTCGCGCGGCGCCTGGCGCATGTACGAAATAACCGTCTCGTCCGCCTCGAACGGCACGCTCTTCTTCAGCTTCCAGCGCAGCATCGGCTCCGCTTCTTGCGGCGAACGCGGGAACTGGTCGAAATGCTGCACGAAGACGCGAATGACCGGATCCGGCACAAGCAGCGCGATCTCTTCGTCCTTGGCACGCAGCCGCGACATCACCCCGGCGACGGCCCCTTTGACCGCATTCTGATCGACGATATTGGTTTCGACCGCGGACGGCACCAGCGCGCCATTCGGCAATGTCTCGATCGCGAAACTGTCGAGTCCGCCGGTGCGCGTCCAGCGAGCGCCGGCAACGCGATCCGCCGAAATCTCCAGCGCCAACGCCGGATGCGGCATCGCCTCGAGCCAACGGGCGATCTTCCGCGCCCATGCGCTCTGATAAATCCCCTGTCGAAATGTCGCGCTACTGCTCAACGAATGTCACCTTATTCACTTCTTTCACGCTGGTCACGCCCGCGCGGATCTTTGCCAAGCCGCTTTCGCGCAAAGTCACCATGCCTTCTTCGCGTGCGACCCGCTTGATTTCCGAGGTCGGCCGGCGGTCAATAATCATCTCGCGAATCCGGTCGGTTAAGTCGAGCAACTCGCAAATCGCGGTGCGTCCATGATACCCGGTCCCCGAGCATTCCAGGCAACCAACACCTTCGGCGATCAGCACATTGCCCCACTCGGCCGGATCCAGCCCTGCCTCCAACAATTCCGCCGAATTATAGCGCCGCGGCCGCTTGCAGTTGGTGCAGACCACGCGGATAAGCCGCTGGGCCATGATGCAGTTCAGCGCCGACACGAAGTTATACGGCTCGACGCCCATGTTGATGAAGCGCCCGATGACGTCGGTCACGTTGTTCGCGTGCACCGTGGTGAACACCAGGTGTCCAGTCAGCGCCGATTGAATGGCGATCTGCGCCGTCTCCTGGTCGCGGATTTCGCCGACCATGATCTTGTCCGGATCGTGACGCAAAATCGAACGCAACCCGCGCGCGAACGTCAGTCCCTTCTTCTCGTTCACAGGAATCTGCGTAATGCCGCGCAACTGATATTCGACCGGGTCTTCGATCGTGATGATCTTGTCTTCGTCGCTCTTGATTTCATTGATCGCGGCGTACAGCGTCGTCGTCTTACCGGAACCCGTCGGCCCCGTGACCAGCACCATGCCGTACGGCTCGCGAATGTACCGCCGAAACTTCTTCATTTCTTCGGCGGCAAATCCCACGACATCCAAACTCAAGCTCTGAAATTTCTCCGACAGCGTCTCTTTGTCCAGCACACGAAGCACAGCGTCTTCGCCGTGGCTTGCCGGCATGATCGACACGCGCAGGTCGATGAAGCGCCCCTTGTACTTCACACGGAAGCGGCCGTCCTGCGGCACGCGCCGCTCGGCGATGTCGAGATCGCTGAGCACCTTGATGCGCGACAGCACCGTCGAATGCCATTCTTTGGCGATCGGCTGCATCGCATGCTGCAACACGCCGTCGATGCGGTATTTCACCGCCACCTCAGCATCGCGCGCTTCGATGTGGATATCGCTGGCTCGCCGCTCGAGCGCCGTGAAGATGATCGTTTCTACCAATCGAACGACGGGGCTCGCCGTCGAGTCCCGCGTCAGCCGATCGCCCGAGATCGTCTCTTCGCTCTCGACCTCGTCCTTGCCGATTTGCAGCGTGAACGCTTCGGTCGCCTGTTCCAGCACGCGCTGCGACTGCTCTGTGCGCTTGAGCAGATCGCTGATCTGCCGCGCGGTCGCTACCTTGATGACCAGCTTTTTGCCGAGCAGCAGCGAAAGCTCGTCGCTGAGCAGCACTTGGCTCGGATCGGCCACTGCGATCGAAAGCAGATTGTTCTGCACTTCCAGCGGTACGAAGTTGTAACGAAACATCAAGTCCGCAGGAATCGCTCGGAATAGCTCAGGATCGATCCGCTGCTCGCGCAGATCGATGAATTCTTTTCGATACCGCTCCGCAACCTTCCGGGTCGCCTCGCGCTCGGCCTGCTCGTCTGCGGCCGTCGCCATCCCCGCAATTACGTGTGAATGTTGGTCCGTGATAGCCATAGCTCCCTTACCTGGTGATACCCGACGATGAGAGAGAGAAGATCGGCAGATAGAGTGAAATCAGAATAAATGCCACCAAAATTCCCATGAAAATCAGCATGATCGGTTCAATCAACGCCACCATCGCCGCCAGTTTCACGTTCACTTCGTCTTCGTAGAATTCGGCAACGCTGTTGAGCATGGGAGCCAGCGCGCCGCTCGATTCACCTACTTCAATCATGTCCAGCGCCATGGGCGGCATAACGCGCGTCGCCGCTAAAGCGCCATGCAAAGACTCGCCTTCGCGCACCATCTGAGTAGCCGACGCCACGGTGCCGCGCACCAGCTTGCTGCTGATTGCGTCCGACGCCGTCTGCAAGCCTGCGACCAGAGGAGTTCCACCGGTCAGCAACGTGGACAGCGTCCGGGAAAACTGCGCGACCTGAAACTTGAGCAGCGTATCGCCCACAACCGGTACTCGGAACTTCAGCCGGTCAAACGCCACCCCGCCCTCTTCGGTCCTCGACCAAAAGAAGACCGCCAACGCCACCAGTCCTAACCCGATCACGCCAAGAATGAACAGGTAGCGGTAATCCACTGTCAGCGCGATCAGCACCTTTGTCGGCGTCGGCAAATCCACGTTCAAATCGCGATAGAGCAACGCGAACTTCGGAATCACCGCCGCCACCAAATACGTCACGATGACGATCGACACCACAACCAATAACGCCGGATACATCAGCGTCGCCAAAATCTTCTTGCGTACCCCGGTGCTCACCTTCTGGTACGCGATGTAGTAATCCAGAACGCCCGACAGATTGCCGGACTTTTCGCCGGCCAGAATCGCCGTCGAGTAGACCTTCGAGAAAACTCCCGCCTCCGTGACCGCCTCGGAAAGCGACTTCCCTTCTCGCACGCGATCTCGAATCTGCGTGATCACCGGCCGCAACTTCGGCGATGAAGCGCGATCCGCGAGCAAATCCAGCGCCCGCAAAATCGGCAAGCCCGCTTTAATCAGCGTGTTGAACTGTTGATTGAGGATGAGAAAGTCGGTGCCGCCAACCTGCCGTCCACTCTGGCGCCGCATACCCGACAGGACGCCGGATCGCGACTCCACCGAATACACGTAGAGCCCGCGGTCCACCAGCTTCTGGCGCGCTTCCGCCAGAGTTCCGGCAGCCTCGACATGCGAAAAAACACGCCCGTTCGCGTCAGCGACGCGGCAGACAAACTCCCCCATACCTTCAGTTTACCTCAAGTAACTGATATGCAGGGAACACCTGAAGGGTTGGCCGTAGCTTGTACGTAACACAGCCTTTTTCCGCGATTTAGGTCCAATCCGGCAATCATTTCACAGGCTGGTCGCCCTGGGGTAACTCGCCATTCACGATGGCCACCCCGGCTGGGACCTCGAACTTGAAGAGGGACTCGGGCAGGGGCGGGTCCAGGTGCCAGTTTTCAAACCGGAACTCGACCTCCACTCCACCGCTCTGCCGCACAATCAAACGCGCTAGATCTCCGCTTCGACGATCAATCTCGAATAGGACGACGTCATTCTGGGAACCCGCCGGCGCGGCGAGCGACTCCTGCTCCGAGCTTGAATCTTTAGCACCCTTGCCGCCCTTCACGCGGCATCTCAGGACCACGTCGTTTTCATTTAGGAATCGCTCGTTGGGAGCAAGGTCCACATGCGCGCACACGCGCGACACCTTCATCTCACCGGCCAGCAGCGCTAGCGGCGTCCGCCAATCCTCGCTCTGTTTCGCCGGCACTCGCGTGGCG
>DATAMU010000202.1:0-3215 GCA_036266605.1 Candidatus Acidiferrum sp.
ATCGGTGCAGCTGCGGGCAACGCCGTTCCGGCAATAGCCTCGGCAAGCGAATGGTACTGTTCGACAATGTGAGTACCAGGCGTTGCGATGGGGCGCTTGTATAAACTTTTCGCTGGAAATTCCCGGGGCGCGGCCATGCCGACGGTTTCGCCTGCGCCCGCAAAACGCGCTATGAGCGCCGACTTGATCGCACCTTGAAAATCTGCAGCAACTTCGTACTTCTGGGCGCGAATCCCCGCAAAAGTTTTTTTTATCTGCCTCGTTGTTTCCACAAAAAACGGCGACTTGCGCCATTGCTTCGTATTCACCACGTGTACAGAATCGACAAGCGGCTGCGCAGTGCTTCTCTTGCCGGACCATGCCGCGCCCTTCACATGCAGCAGTTCCGCCCAACGTTCCTCGATCGCCCAGCCTATCTTTGTATCTGGAAACACAGCCCGCAAAGCTGCGACTGCGGCCATGGTGTGAATCACATCACCCATTGCGCCGAGGCGCACAATCAACAATGAATGTGGAGGATCACCGCGCATTCCAGCGCTCACCGGCGCTCGCGTCCCATGTAACGAATGATTTCAGTCGCCGAGTGGTCTTTGGGATCGCCCACAATTTCTACACGCCCGCCGCATTCGATGACTGTGTCGCGCTCTGGCACGCTTGCGGGCGTGTAATCGGTGCCTTTGGCTTGAACGTCGGGACGAATTTCGCGCACCAGGGCCCGGACGTCGTCCTCAGAAAAAATAACGACTGCATCTACATCGGCCAAAGCCGCGAGAATTTCCGCTCGCTCCTGCGCCGGCATCAGCGGCCGTCCTTCGCCCTTCAACCTGCGTACGGAATTATCTGCATTGATCGCGACAATCAGCTTCCCGCCAAGTTGCTTTGCGGCGTGCAGGTAACGAATATGCCCCACGTGCAACAAATCGAAACATCCATTGGCCAGAGTGACTCTGTCGCCCTGCGCACGCCAGTTCATGACGCGCTGCTTCAACTCTTCGCGACTGACCACTTTCGATGAATTGCTCAATGGGATCTCGTCGCTGGCGGCGTTTGCTCAATCGCGTGCAACAATTCTTCGCGTGAAACCGTCGCCGTGCCCCGCTTCATGACTACAATTCCGCCCGCGTAGTTCGCCAGTTGTGCCGCATCAACCGCATCTGCCCCGGTCGCCAGCGCCGCAGCGTACGTCGCAATTACGGTGTCCCCGGCGCCGGTTACGTCTGTAACTTCATCACCGCCGAAAATCGGGATATCGACCGGCTTGTGCTTTCCCCCGAACGCCACTATGCCATCGCGGCCCCGGGTGATCAGAAGCGATTTCAATTTCATCCGCGACGTAATTTCTGTTCCGGCCGCGCACAACCCATCCCAATCCTGTCCTATCGTGATTCCCAGCGCCTCCTCCACTTCAGCTTCATTCGGCGTCGCCGCAGTGATGCCGGAAAATTCGAGCATGCGATGTCGCGAGTCGAGCACCACGGGCACTGAATCGCGAAGGCCTTTTTCGGGCTCATGCGCCCATCTAATGCACGCGTTTTTCAGGATCGAAGGAGTCGCCGCTCCATATCCGTAATCCGAAACCAGTACAGCGTCCGCTATTCGAAAATACTCCCGTGCAGCCATCGTTAAATTATTGGCCATATGCCCGCCAAGTTCGTTCTCCGGTTCGCGATCCACACGCACTACCTGCTGCCGCCAGGTGTGCGGCATACCAGCCAGAATTCGCGTTTTGGTAACGGTCGCGCGATCTTTGTCTTTCAGAATTCCGGTGACTGGCACATGCTTGTGCCGGAAGGCGCGCAGCAGCAGACGTCCGGGCTCGTCATTCCCAACTACACCAACAGGAAGCACGTTCACCCCGAGTTCGGCAAGATTGTTCACCGCGTTGGCTCCGCCCCCGGGGACCACGCTGCGCTCACGATGCCGCAAGATCAGCACCGGCGCCTCCCGCGATACCCGAGAAATTTCGCCAAACACGAATTCATCCGCGACCATATCGCCCAGCACCGCGACGGTCACGCGCGGAAACGCGTCAACAATCTTCCGCAAATGTGCGACTTCAGGGGATGTGCGCATCGCTTACGTCTTGCCTGTCAGGGATTCTCTCATGCTCGATGATCCGCGTTCCGCAATCACGCCTAGCATGGTATCCAGAGCGTCAGCGGGATTGATAAGATCCACGACAACTTTCGCGATCGTCACGGTTCCAAGTTGAGTCATCCGCCCTCCCAGATTTATGGCGTCTTTTTCGGTAGTCACAAAACCATTCGCCTGGTGACGATCACTTAATGCGAGCAACTCCTGAACGTCACTCACAGAATATGAATGATGATCGCGATATGACTTGAAGGCAGCCGGGGCCATGCCAGCCATCTTCAGTTGATTCAGAAACGTTTGCGGCCTTGCGATGCCGCAGAACACAACGGGATTTGACGGCGCACCGGAAAAGCTGACACTCCGCCGAATGCGCCATAGGCGCTTCACCGAAACTGGCGGCTCCTCCGAACCAGACCACACCACCGTGTCGGCCCTTTGCAATGACCCCAGCGGCTCTCGCAACCTTCCGCCCGGCAGCAATTGGTCGTCGCAGTCTTGCGGCGTGAGCAAAGCGATGTCAAAATCACGCGCCAAAGAGCGGTGTTGAAATCCATCGTCAAGAATATGAATCTGGGTTTGAAACTTTTGCTCCGCGAGTATGCCTGCCTCGTACCTGCTCTCGCCAACGATCACCGGGCAACCCAGCCGGCGGGCAATCAGCAGCGGTTCGTCGCCGAACTGCGAAGCCGGGCCATCGCTATCGACTACCAAAACGCCGCGCGATTTCCGGCCATACCCTCGGGAAAGCACGTCGAACACGATCCCGCGCTGTTTCAGCAACTCTCCCAAGAAAATCACAAACGGCGTCTTGCCTGCGCCCCCGGCAGAAATGCTTCCGACGCTCACCACCGGCCGTGACAGCCTCCGCACCCTGAGCAAACCGCGGTCGTAAAGATGATTGCGCGTTCCAACCAAGGCTCCATAGACTGCGCTGAGCGGATTCATGCCAGCGTCGCCTCGGGCGAGCGCTCCGCGAGCAACCCTTTCAACTTTGCCAGCGTGAACTCAGTTGCACCTTGCTGCGACAGTAAAGTCTCAGCCGCACGTTGGCCGAGCCCCCTCCTCTCGACGTCGTTGGCAAGCAACCGCACGAACTCTGCCGCAAGCCCCGCTGATTCAAC
>DATAMU010000203.1:0-5337 GCA_036266605.1 Candidatus Acidiferrum sp.
CGGTTGATGGTGGCGAGGGCGGCGCCGGTGAGCATATTGGTCGCGCCGGGGCCGATCGAACTGGTGCAGACCATGGTGCGAAGGCGGAAAGACGTTTTTGCGAATGCGACGGCGGCGTGAACCATCGCTTGCTCGTTGCGAAAGAGATAGTAGCGGAGGCCGCGATCCTGTTCGAGCGCCTGCCCGAGGCCGGCGACGTTGCCGTGGCCGAAGATTCCGAAGCAGCCTTCGAAAAAGCGATGTTGCACACCATCGCGTTCGACGAACTGATTCTGGAGGAATGCGACGATCGCTTGCGCAACTGTGAGGCGTCTTGTCATGGAAATTGTCCTAACAGAGCATAGCCTCTACGCCGCCATGAATCACTCGCGTATGAGCGGCAGACGCGGGTCCGTGCCGTTCCACGTCGAGCGAATCCAAGAGTGTTGCGAGTCTTCCGTTGCGGCGAGCGAGCGCGCAGAGCCGGCCAGAAAATTCAGGTAGTAGGTGTCGTAGCCGGGACCAGCGACGACGGTGTGATAGCCGCTGCGGACGAGGACCGTATCGCCGTCGCGAGTTTTCAAGGCGCGACTGCCGACTTCGTTGTTTCCGTACAAATGTTGGAAGGCGAAGCTTTCGTCGTTGCGAAAGCGGAAATAGTAGATCTCGTCGAGATCGGCTTCGGAGGGCATGTTATGGGCGTCGTGCTTGTGCGGGGGGAAGCTCGACCAATTGCCTCCGGGCGTGTAGACCTCGATCACCATCAACTTATCCGCTGCGAAAGCAGGCGGGATTACGTCGACGATCTGGCGGGAGGCGTTGCCGCCGCCGCGCAGGTTGGTGGAGATGTCTTTGGGTTCGACGAGCTTCGGTTCGTGCTTGGCACTTGTTGGAACGCGGCACTCAGCTATCTCGCAAATGGATTGCGCCGTAAACGACGCGGTTTGCTGCGCCGGCAAATAGAGAGTGTACGGAAATCCGTCAAAGACGTTTTTGCGCTTGCCGATCCACTTCGAGCCTTCGCCCCAGTCGGCGACGCAGGTCCCACCTAAGACGACGAAGGCGGCTTCTTCGGCCGCGGTTTTCGCGCGAAGGACCTCGCCGGGCTTAAGGCGATGAACGAAGAAACTCATCCATTCCCATTGGGCTTTCTCACGCGGCAGGTGGAGCAATTCGCCCGACTGGCCCTCCGGCAGCTTAACGGAATGAACTAGAAACCTGTCATCGCTCAAGGCGCGAGTCTCCCGAAAGGGTGATTGGGCTTGCGTACTCTAAACGTTTTGAATACTAAGCCGAGGCATTTCAAGATGTCAACGGGGAATGGCGGCGGGAGTGAAGAAATGAACCGGTGATGAACGAAATATTGCGATAACGTCAATGAATGTGGACTATTGGGCTATTCTTGAGAAATTTACACCGGGATTGGCCAAACGACATGGAAGTTGCAAAATCGCTCTTGACCTGACATGAGTCTCGTTGGTATAAGGTCTTCAACTAAACGTTAAGAAGTCTCGCGAGTGGTCCAACAAAAGTCTGATTCGCCGTTGATTGAGAGGAGAAGTTTATGAACGCAGAGCGACGAAACCGCTTCGGCAAGTCCGCAGCGGTGGCGACCGGGGGCTGGTTCTGGGGAATCGTGTCGACAGGGATGGCGTGTCTCCTATTAATGCTCGGACTATCGGTTGTCGCTGGGGCGGCGACAACGGCGGGAATTTCGGGCGTGGTTACAGATCAGACGGGCGCGGCGGTTGCCGGCGCGACTGTCGAAGCGAGAGCGGTGGATACGGGAATTTCGGATAAGCAGCAGACGAACTCGGATGGATTTTACTCGTTCCTGAATCTTGCGCCGGGAAACTACGTCATCGAAGTGCAGATGGCGGGATTCGTGACGTTTCGCGAGACGGGTATCGTGATCGATGTGAACTCGGCGAAGGTTTTGAACGTGAAGCTATCGGTAGGCCAGGTCAGCGAAAAGGTCGAAGTGTCGAGCGATGTCGTGCAGTTGGATACCGCGAGCACACAGGGTGGTGAGGTCATCAGCGGCGACACGATGACGGCCGTGCCGCTGGTGACGCGGAGCTACACCGACCTTTTGTCGCTTCAGCCGGGCGTGGCGTCGGTGTCGTCGGGATTGGCGGGCGGACAGGGCGGGCAATTCAGCGCAACGGGATTCACGTTTACGAAGGTGTCGGGCGATTCGAACGGTGGCGACGTTTCGGTGAACGGGCAGCGGGAATCGGCGAACGGATTCATGTTGAATGGCACGTCGGTGCAGGAACCGGCGTTTTCGACGACGGCGATCATTCCAAACCTGGATTCGATCGCGGAATTCCGGATCATTACGAACAATTTTGACGCGGAATACGGAACGTATGCAGGCGGCCAGATCAACGTCATTACAAAGTCGGGCTCGAATCAGTATCACGGGAGTTTGTTTGAGTTTTTGAGGAATCAGGATTTCGACGCGAAGAACTTTTTCAGTGCGACGCGCGATGTACATAAGCAGAACGAGTTCGGCGGGACGATCGGCGGGCCGATCAAGCGGGATAAGTTGTTTTTCTTTGGAGACTACCAAGGAAATCGCGTGATCATCGGGCAGTCGGGATCGAGCGGACAGGTTGCCGTACCGTCAGATGCGGAACGAACCGGTGATTTTTCGGCGATCGCAGGGCAGTTGACCGGCGTCGTGCAGGGCGATTCGTTTGCGTCGGAGCTTTCGACGCGCGCGGGCTATACGGTAACGAACGGAGAGCCGTACTACACGGCGGGTTGCACGACGACGGCGCAGTGCGTTTTTCCGAACGCGCAGATTCCGAAGTCCCTATGGGCAGCACCTTCACCGAATTTGTTGCCATTCGTCTTGCCGGTGACGCAGACCATCGGCGGGACAAGCTTGTTCGTTCCGGATGCGGCGTTGCCTTCGCGATTGCGCGACGACAAGACGAGCGGGCGCGTGGACTACAACTCCTCGATTGGCTTGATCAGCGGCTACTACTTTTTCGATCAGTATCACCAGAGCGTGCCGAGCATTGCGCTGCCTGGATTTGGCAGCGACTTCACCGGACGTTCGCAGGTGGTGAACATCGGTGATACGAAGACGTTTAGCAACGGCGCGATGAATGAGGTGCGATTTGGATATACGCGCCTGCACTATTTGATTCACGCACCGACGGGCGGGGAAGGCGTTGATCCGGGAACTCTTGGATTCGTGTTCGGACCGGACACGCTGGGAATTTCGCCGTCGCAGCCGAAGTACGCGCACGTTCCGAACATTCACTTCAATGATTTCTCGTTCGGCGCATCGGGCGGACCGCTCGGCGTCACAGAAAACACGTATCAAGCGCTGGACAACTATCGAAAGGTTATCGGGACGCACACGCTCAGTATCGGCGCGTCGTATCGCTTCACGCAGATGGTGGAGTACAACCTCGGATCGAACGGCGATTTCACGTTCAACGGGACCGAGACGGGCGACGATTTCGCGGACTTTTTGATCGGCGCACCGGTGAACTACACGCAGGGGCAAGGCTTTCCGTCGTACGGGCTGACGCGCTATTTCGGCGCGTACGGACAGGATAGCTGGCGATTTCGTTCGAACATCACGTTTAACTATGGATTGCGTTGGGACATCAGCCGGCCGTGGTCGGAACAGCACAACGAAATTCAGACGTTGATTCCGGGCGTGCAGTCGCAAGTATTTCCGGGAGCGCCGACGGGATGGTTGTTCCCGGGTGATCCTGGCGTGCCGACGACGCTGGCGCCGACGCGGTATCACAATTTCGCGCCGCGTGTCGGTATGGCGTACTCACCGAATTTCAACGATGGATTTTTGCGGAAGCTAACCGGCGGGACGGGCAAGACGAGCATTCGCGCCGGCTGGGGCATGTTCTACACGACGTTCGAAGGCGCGACGAACTTTAACGAGATTGGTGACGCTCCGTTCGGCGCGTTCTATCAGAGCCCGGTGCCGCCGGAATTTTCGACACCGTTCATCGACCGCTCGACGGGATTTGTGGAAGGGCAGCGATTCCCGGTGGCGCCGCCGCCGTTCAATGCGTCTCCTGCGAATCCGGACACGTCGATCAATTGGGCGAACTTTTTGCCGATCGGAACGTCGCCGGCTTTCTGGCACAAAAATGATTTGCCGTATACAGAGCAGTATCAGTTGACGATCGAGCGGCAGATTGGATCGGCGACGCTGCTGAGCATCGGATACATCGGAGCGCAGGGGCATCGGCTGCTGTCGTCACTTGAAGCGAACGCGGGCAATCCGGCGACGTGCTTGAGCGTGAGCACGATTGCGCAAGTGGCGCCGGGTTCAGCGACGTGCGGACCGGGCGGCGAAAACGGAACGTACACCACGGCGGCCGGAGCTACGGTCAACGGCACGCGCGGGCCATTCGGAAATAACTTCGGCAGCGAAGGCTTATTCATCACGATGGGGAAGTCGAGCTACAACTCGGCGCAGATTAGTTTGCGGCAGCGATTCAAGACGCTGAGCTTCCTGGCGGGTTACACGTATTCGAAGTCGCTGGACAATTCATCGGGCTACGGCGAGCAGATTAATTTGTTCGATCCGGGCGCGCGGTCGTTGTCGGCGTTCGACATGCGGCACAATTTTGTCATTAGCTATGACTATGAGTTGCCGTTTAATCGGTTGCCGGGGCCGCGGCGGCTCGTGCAGGGATGGCGGCTGAGCGGCATCACGCGGTTCTCGACGGGTATACCTGTGACGCTGGTTGAGACGGACGACAATTCGTTGACCGGCACAGGCGGCGCGGGAGCGATTTCGCTGCCGATCGATACGCCGAACCGCACAGCGGGCTCGTTGGGAATTGCCGATCCGCGTCAGGGGACGTACTTCAACATTGGGTTGTTCACGCCAGAAGCGTTGGGACAGGTCGGCAATTCTTCGCGACGGTTTTTCTCTGGGCCGGGTTTGAACAATTGGGACATGGCGTTGTTGAAGGACACCGCGATTCGCGAGCAGATGCGGTTGGAGTTCAGGTGCGAATTGTTTAACGCGTTCAACCATGCGCAGTTCCAATCGCCGGACGGGAACATCGCGGATTTGCCGACGGCGGGGAATAACTTCACGGGCACGTTTGGTCGATCGCTGGCGGCGAATCCGCCGAGAATCATGCAGCTGTCGCTGAAGCTGCTGTTCTAAGCGACGGCGGAACAGGACAGTTTCGAACGCTCGGAAGAGTTTGCAGTGCGAACGAGTGCCTGGCGGGCAGCTTTACTCCCAACACCCCGGGAGTTGCCCGCCGGGCACAGGGCGTTTTGTGGCATTGAACGTTGACGGATGATTTTCGATAGCGAGTTTCCAGCCTGAGTTTCTCCATTCCTTGCGAT
>DATAMU010000204.1:0-1578 GCA_036266605.1 Candidatus Acidiferrum sp.
CCGAGAAACAGCGGCTGGTCACGGAAGCCGAAGGCCACGCCTCCGCCACTCGCACCCAGGGCGAAGCCGAAGCCGAGATCATCTTCGAGAAGGGCGAAGCCGAAGCCAAGGCCATGAACGTGAAAGCCGAGGCTTACCAGGAATACAACCAGGCGGCCATCTACGACAAGCTGCTTACCAGCTTGCCGGAAGTGGTCCGCGCGATGGCGGCTCCGCTGGCCAACGTGGACAAGATCACCGTGGTCTCAACCGGAAACGGCGACGCTACGGGGATGAACAAAATCACCGGCGATCTCACGAAGATGGCAGCGCAGGTTCCCGCGCTGTTCGAAACGCTCTCGGGCATGAGCATGTCCGACTTGCTCTCGAAGGTGCGCGGTATTGGCGACAAGTCTCCAAAACCGCCAGAGGCGTTGCCGCCGAGCAAGACCAACGGAAAGTAGCACGAACCGTGTGGGTCGGACATTCGTGTCCGACCTGCATTTGGAGCTGAATATGAAAACACCATCCATGCAAATCGGACTGGGAATCGCGCTCGGCGCAGGACTCGGTATTGCCATCGATGTCGCGCTCGGATCGGGCGGCGTGTGGCTCGCCGTCGGAATCGCGATCGGTGTCGCCATCGGTGCGTCAATGTCGAAGAAAACGGGTTCACGGCTCGAAGCGGCTCGGAAATAGCAACAGTTCGTGATTCGCTGTTCGTACGATTTTGGTTTTGATTCTTGTTTTTGAGCTAGAAGCTGTTTTTCCGAAAGGAGTTTCCCCATGGCATTACTTGAACGTGTTTCAACTTTAGTTCGCGCAAACATCAACGACCTGATTGACAAGGCCGAAGACCCGGAAAAGATGATCAAGCAGGTCATTCTCGACATGCAGAACCAGCTTCTCCAGGTCAAGACGCAGGTCGCCATCGCCATCGCCGACCAGCACCTGCTCGAAAAGAAGCAGAAAGAAAACGAAGACAAGACTGCTGAATGGATCCGAAAGGCTGAGCTCGCGGTCGCGAAAAAAGACGACGAGCTTGCCCGCGCTGCCCTGCACCGCGTGGAGAGCTATCGCGAGCTGACCGGCAACTTCACGCAGCAGGTCGGCGATCAGAAAGCGCAGGTCGAAAACCTCAAGACCGCTCTGCGCCAACTCGAGCAGAAGCTCATCGAAGCCAATGCCAAGGCCGATCTGCTGATTGCACAGCATCGCCGCGCGCGCGCCGTCGGCAAGGCGCACGACGCGCGCACCGCGATTGGCGACAACTCTAAGTCCGCCGCGTTCGATCGCATGAAGCGCAAGGTCGCGCACAACGAGGCCGTGAGCCAGGCCAAATCTGAACTCGGCGCTGACGACGTCGAAGACCGCTTCGCCACCATCGAGAAAGCCGACAGGATTGAGCAGTTGCTCGCCGAGATGAAAGCGAAGAGGGCGTAGGATGCACCAGTTGTTCCTGCACAATCAGAGGATGGATCTGTTGCTTCGCAACGAAGCGCGTTCGCATGTGGCTCTAATGGTGCTGCTACTCCTCGTCGTCACGATCGTTTCCGCCCAGACTCGACGGCAAGCCGAGCCGATCTGTACCGAGAACGG
>DATAMU010000205.1:0-6528 GCA_036266605.1 Candidatus Acidiferrum sp.
TTTGCAGCGGGCGCGGATAGATGCCTTGGCCTGTGAGAGCGGGTCGATGTTTGCCAGACCATGTTACGTGCGTGCTTTCACGGATTTTCAAGAGCAGCTCGAGTTTTTCCTGGAATAGGGAATCGTAATCTTCGAGTTGGAGACCGAAGAGCGGGTAGGACTCGATGAACGAGCCTCGGCCGGCGACGATTTCGGCTCGTCCGTTGGAGATGAGATCGAGCGTGGCGAATTCCTGGAAGACGCGCACCGGATCGGCGGCGCTGAGCACGGTGACGGCGCTGGTAAGGCGGATGTTTTTCGTACGCGCTGCTGCGGCCGCGAGAATGATCGGTGGCGCGGAGTCGAGAAATTCGGGGCGGTGATGTTCGCCGATGCCGAAGACGTCGAGTCCGACTTTGTCGGCGAGTTCGATTTCGTCGAGGAGGCGGTGCAGTCGATCTGCGGGCGCGAGTTTTTCGCCGGAGACCGGGTCGGAGATGGCCGCGGCAAAGCTGTCGATACCGATTTGCATGGTTGTAGGCCGAGTGAGCAGCGCTCGTTGCTGTGCTGCCGGGATTGGATGCGCGAGGCGGCGTTCGGTCGCAGACCGAATCTAGACTAAAATGGCGGTGGAGGCGAAAAGGGTCCGGTGATCTTCACGGCCTTCAAAGCCGTCGATTCGGTCCTTCGCGGACCGAATGGTGGGTTCGACTCCCACACGCTTCCGCCACCTTCCGCGAAATCCAGCAGGGCAAGACCTCGTACGCGAACCTCTTTCGGATAGCGGGCCGTGGCTCGACCTCACGATATTTCAGTGCGAAAAAGCCAATGTATTGCAGGGGACAAGCCCGGCGTGATCCTGCGACGATGCGTCCGTGGCGTGGTACTACTGGAAAGATGGGCGCCACTATGGTGGAGGAAAAAGGTGTGTCCGCGGACGCGCTAGACGCGCGCGACCGAGACGCTTGCGACGCGGCGATGAGCCAAGGAGATACGCATGGTGTGCGCCGGTTGACCCCAAAGCTGAATGCAATCGCGCAGTCGCCGATCGTGCAGTTGCTCGCGTTGATCGCGCTGTACTCGTATACAGCGTTGCGATTGATCCGAAAGTTTGGCGTGCTCGACCCGGACATCTGGTGGCACATGGCGACCGGGCGATGGATTTTGCAGCACCACATGTTGCCGGTGACCGACCCATTTTCGATGTATGGCGCGACGCGACCTTGGCTGGTGTATAGCTGGGCGTTCGACGTCGGGGTGCAGACGCTGTTCGCGCGATTCGGCCTGGTGGGAATTTTCCTGTTACAGACTACGGTACACGTGTTGGTCGCGGTGGCGTTGTATCACCTCGTGAAGTCGCTGATGCCGGATTTCTGGCGAGCGGTGGCCCTGACCGCGGTTAGTTTGTACGCGATCAGCCATATCTATGCGCCACGACCAGGGATGGCGACGGTCCTTTTTACGATTGTTGAGTTGAAGATCTTGTTAGCAGTGCGCCGGGGAGAAAGCGCGAAAAGTTTGTGGCTGCTACCCCCCATCTTCGTCGCGTGGGCAAATGTTCACATTCAATTTGTGTATGGACTCGGGCTACTGGGAGTGTTCGCGTGCGAACCGATCGTGATGCGCTTGTTGAACCTGGCTAGCGTTGACGAAACGCGCGAAGCCTTCGCGCGCGCCAAATACTTTTGGATGGCGCTGGGAGCTTGTTTGCTGGCGACGTTCGCAAATCCGTATGGGCCCAAGTTGTACGCGACGGTAATCGAGTACACGCGGCAGCCGAAAGCATATTCGCTGGTCATGGAATTGAAGGCGATGACGTTTCGGCAGCCGGAGCACTACGTGGCTGCATTTTTGGCGTTGTGCGCCGCGATGGCGATCGGTTGGAGGCGGGAGCGCCGGCCGCTGTGGCCACTGCTGCTCGCTATTGCGGCGTTCGTAGCATTCCGGTCGGTGAAGGAAATCTGGTTCCTGAGCGTGATCGCGGCGTGCGTGATCGCGGATGGTTGGGTGCCGCTCGTTCGCGAGAGAAGCCTGGTGACGAGAGAAATTTGGCGCAACCGCCTCTTTGTGGGAGCCGGAGTTGTGGCGTTGCTGCTGCTGGCGTATCGGCGCTACGACGTTTCGAACGATTGGATCGCGATGCAAGTGGCAGGCTCCTTCCCGGAAGCGTCGGTAGGCTACATCGAAAAGCATCATTTGCCGGGACCGCTTTATAACGACTTCACCTGGGGCGGGTATTTGATCTGGCGGCTGCCACAGATGCGCGTTGCGAACGATGGACGCACGAACGTGCACGGTGACGACCGCGTCGAGCAGGATTGGAAAGTATGGAACGGAAAAGCGGGCTGGGAGTCCGACCCGGAATTGTCGGCGGCGAACTTGGTCGTAGCCGACAAGAAGTACGCGCTGACGGAGCTACTGAAGAAGGACGGGAGATTTCGGCTCGTGTTTGAGGACAAGGACGCCGCTGTGTTTGTTTCGGCGAAATAGGGAACCCCACCCTATGGCGCACTACGGTTAAAGCGACACACCCTGCTGAGGCGCTTGGAAGGCGGAATTGCACATCCATAATTGATGAATCCGGGTTGATCGGGCCGGAGAACCGAAGCGGCGGTGCGACCCGGTATGGTGTATCGTCAGTGCGATCAAAATTTCGGAGGGAGCCTCTGAGATGGGCATGAAACCGGAGTCGAGGTGGTCGAGGCGGAAATTTCTGACGGAAGTCAGCGGCGGGATTGCCGCGGCGAATCTGGCTGGGGCGCTGGCGAGCAATCGCGCGGACGCGGCAGAAAACGCCGCGGTGACGACAGGCGCGCCGTCTCCTCAACTCAAAGTTCCCGACGCGCCTGGAAAGAAAACTGGATGGGCGATCGTTGGGTTGGGATATCTGGCGATCAACGAGATTCTGCCGGCGTTTGCGAAATGCGAAAAGTCGCGCGTGGTCGCTCTGGTGAGCGGCCATCCAGACAAAGCGAACAAGCTGGCGCTTCGCTACGGAGTCAATCCGAAGAATATCTACAACTATCAAAGCTACGATTCGATTCGCGACAATCTGGAAGTCGATGTGATTTACATCGTGCTTCCGAACGGTATGCACGCGGAATACACCGTGCGCGGGCTGCAAGCGGGGAAGCACGTGCTCAGCGAAAAGCCGATGGCGCGGACGCCGGCGGAATGCCAGCAGATGATCGACGCCGGCAAGAAAGCGAATCGAAAGCTGATGGTGGCGTATCGCTGCCGCTATGAGCCCTACAACCGAGAAGCGATTCGGATGGCACAGTCAGGCGAGTTGGGCAAAACGAAAGTTATCGTCTCCGAGCATGGCTTCAACATCGGCGATCCGAAGCAGTGGCGGCTCAATCGCGAGCTCGCCGGCGGAGGCTCGCTCATGGATATCGGAATCTACGCGCTGAACGCGGCCCGGTACCTGTCCGGAGAAGAACCCACCGAGTTGACCGCGATGAGTTTTACGACGCCGGGAGACGTGCGGTTCAAGGAAGTCGAAGAGACGATCAACTTTCAGCTCCGTTTTCCGAGCGGAATTCTAGCGAATTGTTCGTCGAGCTACGGTTACGACTCGCAGAATCGCTATCGAGTCGTGGGCACTGATGGATGGGTGGAACTCGAGCCCGCCACGATTTACAGCGGTCTGCGGATGCGGGTTCACAAGAACAATGTACTAGAGGAAGTGCAGCTTCCAGTCCGCGATCACTTCGCGCTGGAAATGGATCACATGTCGGAATGCGTGATGGAAAATAAAGAGCCGCTCACCCCCGGCGAGGAAGGCCTCCGCGACCTGACGATCATGATGAAGATTTACGAAGCCGCAAAAACCGGGGGAACTGTGAAGCTCTAGGGCTCGCCTGCTGAAAATTGTTACACGTCGAAGGGGCGCAGCTGAGTGTCTTGAACGAGCATTCGATGCGTCAGGATTCCTATCGCGGCGCGAGCGGCAAGACGCTTGAAATTCATGGGTTCAGGGAAGATATGCCGCCTGACGAAATTTTCCAGACGGCGTGGCAGGTTGGCTTTGACATACAAAGTTGCGCGGCGCCGGAAGGAAAGCACTCTGGCGAATTTGTTCAATTGCTCGCAGATTGCCACGCGAAAATCGGTTGGCAGCAGTCCTGAATCGCCTTCCAAGACGTCTCTCAAGAACCGAATGGTAGCCGGGTCCTCCAGCAGGTCATCATAATCCTGTGTTGCCACACGCGTGGCAAACGGAATCGAGCGAAACATCGGCCGGACAATCGACAAAAATAACACTTTGTCGTTTCGAAGATTTGCGGGAAGAGTCCGAACTACCTCGATGATTCGTTCACATAACAAGGGGTTGGCGATCTCGACGTAGGAAGTCTTTACTTCGTCGAGCGCAGCCGTGACGTTCGGAGTTCGGTGCTCCAGCCAAAGGCGATCCCGCCAATCGTCGAGCGGTTCGTTGTGGCTTCTTCGCAGATGTTCGGGAAAATCCGTGTCGGTGATCGCGAGTTCGCGAGGAATCGGCGAACTCAGATAGTCGCTCGCCATCAGCAGCGTGTTGGCCCGGCGGACTTGATAGTCGGTCTGAACAGGGGGTTTGCGTCCGAAAGCGTCATAGCCTCGCAACACGGCGCGGCCCCTTGCGGAAAGCTTTGCCCAGAGATCGAGTCCGTCGAGATAAGCGGAAAAATGATCTATTCGGCCTTCGCCCGCTTGAAGAAAGCGTTCCAGCATTGTGCCGAACGGAACTCTTCCCACTTGAACCGGAAAATACCTGTGAGCCAGAGAGCATTTGTCGGCTAAACGCAGCGCAATGTACGCATCGCTCTTCCGGTCGCGAAGAGCTGTTTCCGTTCCCCAGGTGACGAGATTCATTTCCCGGCTGTATTTCAGAAAGTACAAGATGGCGCGACTGTCCAACCCCCCCGAGAGCGCCAGCGCCCACTGCTTTCCGTTGATTTGCAGGTCTTGAACTGAACGCTCGACTGCAGTCTTGAGGGCGATGCGATGGTCTTTATACGCGCGATCCTCGGGCACGAAGTGGAAGTCGTTTCCTCGGGTGTAGTCCGTCGTCCAAGCGCGCCGGTCGAACAACACGCGAGAGTGCGGCTCGATCATCCTGATGCGTTTGTCCCAAGACGTCGCCGGCCCAGTGGTTCCCGACGACAACAACCACTTCAGACTCAGAGGATTAAAATCGACGTTTCCCAAGACGGCGAGGATCATGCGCTGCGAAGTCGCGGCAATGAACATCTCCTCGGTCTGGACGTACCAAATCGTTCGGCTGCCGGCGTAGTCGGACAACACTTCAACGTGATGTTCGTCTGCGCGAAACAGTGCAAACGTACCATCCGGGCGTCGCGCCCCGATTTGAAAGAGATTGCCGCTCGACTCCGTTACGCGCCCGAGGCACATACCGGCTCTCTGGGTCGTGATGATGGCGCTGGGATTCAGAACGAAGCTCAAGAGGCCGGGTTCTTGATACCAAAGCGGCGGCGCCGGAGCGAGGTTTGTTGGGGACATACCCGCGCTGAAAACGCGGCTGAACGAATGACCATCTACTTGGCGCTCGCGCCTGAACGCAACAATGATAGCTTTCGACATGGATCTAGCCCGAAGTGGAACCTGGCAGGCGCTTGCGGGGTTGGCGTCCTAGTCATCTATAGTGCCACAGATGTTCTAGACAGCACTACGTATTCCAAATCGGATAGATGAACAACACGAACGATGCGGTGTCGCCAACTTCGGCGATTCCTTTGGCGTCATCAGTTCAGAATTTCGTTTCGGGGGCAGTCGTAGGAATCGGCGTCTTCCCCTTCGATCTGATCGATCGAAACATGCACTGTTTTTGCGGATTCGATGTTTGGTGCGTCCGCCGGGCGGACGGTAACGCGGAATTCGTGCATTACGGTTCGCCAGAGGGACTGCTTTCGGTCCCAGGTTCTGAGGCCTTTGATTTCCGATTTTAGTTGTTCGCGATTGTCTGCAAGCCAGCCCATATGTCGATCATAGCAAGGCTCTATTGAACGTAGAAATGGGCTGGTCGTTCGGCAGATATACACTGCAAACTGCACATGGCTATTGGTGAATTGTTGTGTCGACAGCCGCCGGCTTTGCGGTGATTTGTGCTGGCGTGGGCAAATCGGACGACTCCCAGCCCCCGCCCAGGGCGATGATGAGCTGAATTTCTGACGTCATGCGCTGCGTTTGCAGATTGACGAGCGCTTGCTGGTCGCCGAGCAATGTGTTTTGCGCGGTCAGCACGTCGATATAGGGATCGATGCCAGTTTGATAGCGATCGTATTCGAGATCGAAAAATTGTTGGGCTGAGCCAACGGCCTGTTTCTGCTTCTCGGTCTGCTCGGAAAGAATGCGCTCCGCCGCGAGAGAATCTTCGACTTGCTGGAACGCGGTGAGCACCGTCTGGCGGTAACCCGCAACGTCCGCGTTATAGACCGCGATGAATTGGCGCACCGTCGCACGGCGCAAGCCGGCGTCGAAGATCGTTTCGGACAACGACGTGCCGATCGACCAGAAGCGACTCGGCCATGCAAACCAGCTCGTGAACTT
>DATAMU010000206.1:0-4607 GCA_036266605.1 Candidatus Acidiferrum sp.
TCAAAACTTGTGCTTAGGGGTGTGAATCATGAGCCGTACTGCGTCTCAGCGATTTGACTTGGGATATGTGTGTCTGCGTAATTCGAACAGCAGATGTAATTTCCAAAGAATCGGTCAGGGATTTAGTTTTCTCTTCTCAATTTTGGCGACGTTATTAGTGGTGGCGAGCTTTGGACAGCAGGGCACGACGTCGCTTCGCGGAACAATTTTAGATAAAACGGGCGCCAGCATCACCGGAGCAACGGTGACGCTGACGAATGTAGAGCAAGCGGTGCAACGCTCGGCGACATCGAGCGACACGGGCGCGTATGAATTCGTGTCGTTGCCGCCGGGGACGTACGCGATTCGCGTGGAGGCTTCGGGCTTTCGCGCGTACGACCAGAGAAACATTCAGTTGCTGGTGAACAATCCGACGACACTGAACCTGACGATGCTGGTCGGTTCGTCCACGGAAACGGTGGAGGTGTCGGCGCAGTCGGAGACGATCAACACGACGGATGCGTCGCTGGGCGTGGCGTTCGGCGAAAACCAGGTGAAGCAATTGCCGCTGGAAAGCCGGAACGTAGGTGACTTGCTGTCGCTGCAAGCGGGCGTGGTTTACACGGGGAACAATCCGTCGATCACGCAGGGCGAGAGGGATACGGATACACGCAGCGGATCGGTGAACGGAGCGCGCAGCGACCAGAGCAACGTGACGCTGGATGGCGTGCCGGTGAATCCGAAGGGTGGGTACGCGTTTCAGTCGGTGTTGCCGGTGACGCTGGATTCGGTGGAAGAGTTCCGCGTGACGACGAGCAACGCGGAAGCGGACGCGGGAAGCGCGGGCGGCGCGCAAGTGGCGCTGGTGACGAAGAGCGGGTCGAACACGCTGCACGGCTCGGTGTACGAGTACAACCGCAATTCGTTCGTGAGCGCGAACGATTATTTCTTGAAGCAGTCGGAATTGCAGAGCGGGCAGCCAAACCAGCCGCAATTCTTGAACCGGAACATTTTCGGCGGTTCGGCTGGCGGACCGATCAAGAAGGACCGGCTGTTCCTGTTCGCGAACTATGAGGCGTATCGCGATGCGGAGCAGCAGAGCGCGCTGCGCATCGTGCCGACGGCGGCGTTGCGCGATGGCGTGGTGCAGTACGTGTGCGATTCGGGCGCGAACTGCCCGGGGAATACGGTGACGGGGATCAGCGGCGCGAGCTACTCGGCGGGTGCGGGAAATAATGTGTTGTCGCCGTCGCAATTGACGGCGATGGATCCGGCGGGAGCCTTGCCGGGGTACACGGGGCCGGTCGGACCTGATCCGGCAGTCGTGCAGTATTTCAATAGCTTCCCGATGCCAAATGATTTCAGCCAAGGCGACGGATTCAACACCGCGGGATACCGGTTCGCAGCACCGACCCACAACACGAAGAACTGGTACATCGCGAAGATGGACTACAACATCACGAAAGACGGAAAGCACCGTGTATCGCTAACCGGATCGATGGCGAATGAAAATCAAGCGAATGCACCGTATTTGCCGACGCAAGCGCCGGAGACCGATCTCGTAAATTACAGCAAGGGCTTGATCGCGAACTACACGGCGACGATCAAGAGCACGCTGATCAACAGTTTCCGTTATGGGTTTATTCGAGAAAGCATCGGGACGATCGGGAACACGGATCAGACGTGGAACACATTCCGGGGAGTTGGTCCGGGCCTTGGCACAGACCTGAATTACTCCAAGGAGTTTCAGCGGCCGATCAACACCTTTTGGGACGACCTGAACTGGACGCATGGCAAGCACAGCTTGCAGTTTGGATTTCAGGCATCGCTGATTCGAAATCCGACGCAGAGCACGACGAGCTCTTTCAGCAATGGATATACGAACGCGCAATGGCTGAACACATCGGGATTGGCGGGGCGCGATTCGTCGCCGCTGAACCCGGCGAACAACGGATTCCCGGCGGTGGATTTCAACGGGTTCGGGACGAACTACGACAACGCGGTGACGGCGCTGCTGGGGATGGACGTCGAAGTGAACGCGCAATACAACTACGCGCGCGATGGAAGCGTGCTGGCGCAGGGGGCGCCGGTGGTGCGGCGTTACGCGGAAAATGGATACGAGATGTATGTGCAGGATGTGTGGAAGGTGAAGCCGAGCCTGACAGTAACCGCGGGGCTGCGGTATTCGCTCTTCTCGCCACCGTGGGAGACGAATGGACTGCAAGTGACGCCGACAGAAAGCCTGAACACGTGGTTCAACGGGCGCGGAGTCGGGATGAACAATGGAGTGCCGTCGATCGATGCGCCGCCGGTGGCGTTTAATTTTTCAGGACCGGCGAACGGCGGAAAGACGGGATATTACGGATGGGACTGGAAGGATCTGGGACCGCGGCTGGCAGTGGCGTGGTCGCCGGGATTCAGCTCGGGGCTGCTGGGTAATTTGTTTGGCGGACCGGGGAAGAGCAGCATCCGCGCGGGATTCGGAATCGTGTATGACCGGATCGGCGAAGGTTTGCTGGATACGTTCGATTCGAACGGTGCGTTCGGATTGTCGAGCGCAATCCAGAACGCGGCGGGGCAGGAGTCGGTGGCGTGCACGCCGCGCATCACGAACCTGAACGTGTTGCCGACGGTCGACAATTGCGGGAGTCCGATTCTAGTGCCGGCGCCTGCGGCGAATTATCCGGCTCCGTTTCCGAGCAATCCAGCACCGGGCAGCGAAGCGATTACGTGGGGACTCGATAGCAATATCAAGACGCCGTATTCGTACACGCTGGATTTGTCGGTGCAGAGAGAGCTTGGACACGGATTCACGTTCCACGTGGCGTATGTCGGAAGGCTCGCGCATCGATTGCTGGCGCAGGAAGATCTGGCGATGCCGCTCGATCCGTATGACAAGGCCGCGGGGATGGATTACTTCACGGCGGCGACGGCGCTGGCGAAGTTGTATCGAGCAGGCGTGACGACGAATACGTTCAAGCCGAGCATGGTGTCGGCGGGCGTGCAGAAGTATTGGTCGGATATCACGCAACCGGTGGCGCCGGGAGGATCGTATGCGATCGGTGCGAACAGCCTGTATGGAAGCTGCGCGTCGGGCGGATTGAACGGGACGACGAACCCGACGGTGCTGGCGTTTGATTTGCTGTGCGCCAATTCGCTGAACGAATCGCTGTCGATCGAAGAGATGGACGTCAGCGGCGTTCCGGATGCGAGTATCGCGGGGCAGAACTATTTCTATCACCTGGGAAATTACACGGGGCCGAACGTGTTCTACAGCCCGCAGTACACGTCGCTGTATGGTTTGCGGACGGTGACGAACGCGAACTACAACGCGATGGAAGTGACGCTGCAACACAAGATGACGCACGGCATCCAGTTCGATTTCAACTACACGTACGGGAAGTCAATCGACTTTTCGTCGGATGCGGAGCGCGTCGGATCGTGGGGCGGGTTGGGCGGACAGATCATCAATTCGTGGGATCCGGCGGCGGCACGAGCGGTGTCGGACTTCGACTTGAGGCATCAGTTCAACACGAACTTTATCGTGGAGCTGCCGTTTGGGCGGAACAAGTGGATCGCGCACGATGCGAACCGGCTGGTCGATGCGGTGATCGGCGGCTGGCAGCTTTCGGGGCTGGCGCGATGGACGAGCGGATTTCCGGTGACGGTGGATAACGGCGGACAATATCCGACGAACTACCAACTGGAAGGACACGCGGACACGATCGGGCCGGTGCAGACGGGTACTTACTACACTGGGCCGAACAACAATGGCGTTGGGAACTCGGCGCCGAATTTGTTTGCGAACGGGATCGATGCGGCGAACAGCTTCGGGTATGGGTTCCCTGGAGAAACGGGCGGGCGGAATCAATTGCGCGGGCCGGGATTCTTCGGGGTCGATCTGGGGCTGGCGAAACGGTGGAAGATGCCGTGGAGCGAGAATCACAGCCTGCAATTCCGATGGGAAGTGTTCAACGTGACGAACTCGGTGCGTTTCGATGTGCAGTCGGCGAACGCGTACGAGGGAGGGAGTTTGGCGAATGGAAATTCGGCGAACTTCGGGAATTTCAGCGGGACGCTTACCAATCCGAGAATTATGCAGTTTGCGTTGAGGTATGAGTTTTAAAGGGTAGATTCGGAAGAGGAGTTGGAGAAGGCTCTGCCGCGACGTCGCAGTGGGGCCTTTTTCTTTTTGAGTGCGCGCGGAGAAAGGCTTTCTTCAGCGGCTGAAGCCGCAGTGTTTTGGTTGCGATCTTGTCGGGGCTGAAGCCCCGACCCACAACGATTCACTGGAGCGGCGAGCCGGTGTAGATCAGGCCGCTTTGATCGCTGAAGACGGAGAAGAGGGCATTCTCTGGTTTGGCGTCATGGAGGGCGAGTTGGTAAGACTGGCCGTCGGGGGAGACGATGAGAGCGAGATTGTAGCCCTGCACGCCGTCGGCGCCGATGAGTGACGAAACGTCCGGTGTTGATCGCCTCATTTTGTCAAGTATTCCACTGGCATAGAGCTCGGACCAGGTGGCGTAGCGGTGGCGGGGTTGCGCGCTACCGTTCGCCTTGGAGAAGCGGTATCCGACTTCGGCGGTATTGATTGTGCGAACGACGGATATGGCAGTGAATTGTGCTTC
>DATAMU010000207.1:0-5025 GCA_036266605.1 Candidatus Acidiferrum sp.
AGGAATGGCGCTCGCGAAACCGCATTGGGCACTATTTCCATCTAATTAGGGAATATAGAGGTAGCGCGAATTGCCGTCGTGGTGATCGCGGCGCGGTCGAGACTCGAGTGGTCGAGTCAATCAAACAAGGAAAAATCATGAGACAAGCACTTCGGTGGAATTGGATAGCTGTGGCTCTTGCTGCATTTTTTGCGGCAGCCGGATCCTTGAGCGCGCAAACGGCGCCGCAGGCAGACGCTTCGAAGTATCAAGTGGGCCGCGAGATGACGCTCGTGGGGACGGTTTCGAGCGTCGTTGAGAATTCGAAGACGGGGCCGCTCGGGACGCACGTGATGGTGCAGTCGGCGTCGGGTCTCATCGATGTGCATGTGGGCAGCGCGAAATATCTGGCGATGAATAAATTGGATTTGAAGAGCGGCGATTCGGTGCGGATTCTCGGCGAGAATTTTGCGGTGGGCGGCGACACCGTGTTTTATGCGCGCATCGTGCAGGACGGAACCGCGGCGGTAGCGGTGCGATCGCCGAAGGGCATACCGCTTTGGAAGAACGGAAAGCGGTTGGCGACGAACGCGAATGCGAATCGGGAAGGTGCGCTGTGAATCGCCGGCTGACGAAGTACCTCGCGACACTGTGTGCTGGCGTTTTTGCGGCCATGGCCGCGGCGTGCGGCGGTGGTGGTGGAGTGACACCTCCGCCGACTCCGCCGAGCGGGCCGTACTCGACGTCTTCACTGAACGGAACATATGCATTCGTGATGAGCGGCCAGGATGGCGGAGGATTCTTCACGCGGGCTGGCAGCTTCATCGCGAATGGATCCGGCGCGATCAGCGGTGGCGTGCAGGATTACAACAGCGCCATCCCGGGCGGGAATGTGACGCTGGCGATTACGGGCGGCAGCTACACCATCGGTACGAACGGGAAGGGAACGATCAGCCTGATCGATTCCGCGGAGACGATCCAATTCAGCGTCGTTTTGACATCGATGACCGCGGGGCTTCTCACGCAAACGGACGGTTCGGCGACCGGGAGCGGTAACTTCACGGCGCAGGACACGTCAACATTTTCGGCGTATCCCAATAATGTGAGTGGGCCCTACGTGTTTGATTATTCGGGTGTCGATCCGCAGGGCGCCGGCGAATCCATCGTTGGACAAATGGTGGGCAACGGTGGTGGCGGATTGAGCGCCGGCGTTGTCGATATCAACGACAACCTCGCGCCCCTGGGCGAGCAAAATATTACCGGTGGAGTTTTCATCGCGGACTCGACGAACGGAGCAACGTTTGGGAGAGGCACAGCCTCAATCTCGGCAGCTGGCAGCACGTTTAACTTTGCGGTGTACATCGTCGGAGCGAATCGGCTGCGTATGATGCGGACCGATTTTCCGGCGGCGAGCATCGGAGACGCCGTAGCGCAGACAGGTACGATTCCGACGACTGCGGCGGGGCTAACCGGCAGCTTTGTGTTCACGCTGGGTGGCTCGAGTTTGAGCGGCTCGGACGTTCGAACGGGCCGCGCGACGTTTAACGGCGGGAACCTCAGCAATATATTGATGGACGACAACAACTCAAGCGGGAGCGGTTCGGGGAACAGCAACCCGGTGCCGATTCCTAACGGGACTCTGAGCGCAACGACCTACGCGATCGATCCGAGCGGTAACGGTCGCGGGACAATGACGTTCACGGATTCGAAGAAGGGAACGTACTCGTTTATTTTCTATCTCAGTTCGCCGACTGCGGGTGTGATTCAGGACGTCAGTCAGGGCATCACGTCGGACGGCTCGATAATAGCGCAGACGGGCGGACCGTTTACCGCGTCGGGAGCGGGCGGAAACTGGGCGTTCAACTGGGCCGGCCTGAGCATCAATTCGAAAACCGGCATCCTAGCGGAAGAAGACTTTGTCGGACAATATAGCCAGGACACTTCCGGCAATCTCACTGGCGGCGTCGATTTCACCGAGCTTTCGGCAAACGAAGTGATAACCGGTGCGGGAATCACTGGGTCGCTTTCGATTACCGGCGACGGCACCGGACGAAATGGATACGCGGTCACAATTCAGTCGTCTCCATCGGCGACGCTGAATTTTTCGGCATACTTCGTGAGTCCGAACCAGGCATTCGTGGTTGGGACCGACACGCATCGCGTGATCACCGGCGTGCTTCAGAGAAATTACTGACGACGCCGCTTCCGACAACTTAGATTGAAAAGCCCGTCTGGCTTGTTGAGCCGGGCGGGTTTTTTCTTTAGAGGAATGCGAAAGATCAAGCTTGCAGGAGCTTTTCGACGCGAGCGACGTCTTCAGGAACATCGACACTTACCGCGTCATGTTCGACCTCAGCCACGCGAATCTTCGTGCCGTTCTCCATCCAACGAAGTTGCTCGAGCTGTTCGATCCTTTCGAGTACGCCTTGGGGCAGCGTTGGGTATTCGAGCAGCGCATCGCGACGGAAAACATAAAGCCCGAGATGCTTCATGTGGCGGACCTGCATGTCGGTCTTGGTATCTCGCACCCAGGGGATCGGCGCGCGAGAAAAGTAGAGCGCGTTGTCGTCGAAATCGAGCACGACCTTTACGACGTTGGGGTCCATGATATCGGCCGGAGTCTTGATCGGAGTGGCCACGGTCGCTACGGCGTTGTGCTCGTCTTCCAATAGGGCTTCGACGGCGGTATCCACGGCGGCGGGGTCGAGCAGCGGCTCATCGCCTTGTACGTTCACAAAGACATCGCCCTCGACATGGGCAGCCACCTCGGCAACACGCTCCGTACCCGTGCGATGGTCGGGGCGGGTCATGCGAGCCTTTCCGCCAAAGCTTTGGACTGCCTGAATGATCCGATCGTCGTCGGTGGCAACGATGACTTCATGGACAGTTTTCGCCGATTTGGCCCGATCATAGACGCGCTGGACCATTATCTGGCCCGCTAGCGAAACAAGCGGTTTGCCGGGAAGCCGGGTTGAGCCATATCGGGCTGGGATGACAACGACTACTTTTTCAGAGCCCATCGAACGGGACCTTTCTATTCGGGGTGATTTTCAGCTGGCAACTGAGCACTGCCCGCAATATTCCGAAGCGCTGTATCATTTCGAAAGCCGGATGCTACCACACCGCCGTCAAACTCATCTGAGCGGCATAGCGCTACGTAGACCGATTATTGCGGCAAGATCTTGATGACAAAGGTTTGACACGAACGGCGGGTCCGAGGACGGCGTTGGCACTTGTTTTCCCACGGGCGGGTGCTATTATCCATTCCAGTCCTTGAACCGCGCGGCCGTTCCCGGCAGGCCAAGGGATCTTTGGGAGAGAGCCGTGAAGCGCGAGGTATACCAGGTTCGCGTTTTGCCCGTTGTTTTCAGCGTTTTGCTGGTGGTCTGGGCCCTTCTGGTTGTTACCCCGGCGCGCACCCCTGCGCAGAGTCCGAGCCCTACCCCCGCTCCGTCCGAGAGCAGACCTGGCAACCCCCCACCCGACAAGACTCAAGATGACGCGAAAGCGCAGTCGCCCGAGGCGGAACGGGATGCGAAAGCTCGGGAACAGAAGCAATCCGAGCCTCAGGATGTTCCTCAAGCCGTAAAGGATGACGTCAAGAAAAACACCGCTGGAACGAAGCTGAAGCCGCTGCAAGGCCTCAAGCTGGATGTCGATCTTGCGTTGGTCAATGTGACCGTAACGGACCCCTACAACCGGCTCGTCACCGGCCTCGACCCCGACAATTTCCGCGTATACGAAGATAACGTCGAGCAGGAAGTCGTCACGTTTTCCTCGGAAGATGTCCCGATATCGATCGGCGTGATTTTCGACATGAGCGGCAGCATGAACAACAAAATCGGCAAAGCCCGCGAAGCCGCCATCCAGTTCTTCAAGACCGCCAATCCCCAGGACGAGTTTTTTCTCGTCAGCTTCAACGAGCGCGCAGAATTGACAAGCTCCTTTACGAACAGCGTCGAAGACTTGCAGAGCCGCATGATGCTGGCTGCTCCGAAGGGGCGGACTGCGCTGCTGGACGCGATTTATCTAGGTCTCAGCCAAATGAGAGGTGCCAAGAACGGCAAGCGCGCCTTGCTCATTCTCTCGGACGGGGGCGATAATCATAGTCGCTACAACGAGAGCGACATCAAGCGGCTCGTGAAGGAAGCGGACACCCAGCTCTACGCAATCGGTATTTTCGATCCGCTCGGCTATCGCAACCGTACGCCTGAAGAGCTCAATGGCCCCTCGCTGTTGAGTGAAGTGACCGAAATGACCGGCGGCCGAGTCTTCGCCGTCGAGAATCTAAACGATCTGCCGGACATCGCGTCAAAGATCGGCATGGAGTTGCGAAATCAATATGTCCTGGGATATCGCCCGAGCAATAAGGTACATGACGCACGCTGGAGAAAAATCAAGATCAAGCTGCGCGCGCCTAAGGGGCTCCCGCCTCTCAACGTTTACTCGAAGACCGGATACTACGCACCGAGTCACTGAGGCGACGCGTCTCTCGCTCCCCACATTATTTATTGTTGCTGTGTGCGCGCTGGCGTTATCGGGGTTGCCGGCTCTGTCGCAGATTCCTTCGGTTCCGACTTCGCAGCCATTGCCGCCGGGGCAGCAGGCTCCCACCGATCCCAGGATTCGCGTCGATGTGAACCTCGTCGTGTTGCACACGACGGTGTTGGACGATCGTGGGCGATTTGTCGATGGATTGAAGGAAGAGAATTTTCGCGTTTTTGAGGACAAGGCCGAGCAGAAGCTCTCGGTTTTTAAGCGCGAAGATATACCGGTCAGCATGGGGCTGGTGATCGACAACAGCGGCAGCATGCGCGACAAACGTCCGCGCGTGAACGCAGCGGCGATTACTCTAGTGGAGGCGAGCAATCCGCAGGACGAGGCATTTGTCGTCAACTTCAACGACGACTTTTACCTCGATCTCGATAAGGATTTTACGAACAGCGTGCCCGAACTGAAAGAGGCTTTGGAGCGTATCGATTCGCGCGGGAGCACGGCGCTTTACGATGCCGTGATCGGATCGCTGGATCACGAGAAGAAGGGCCA
>DATAMU010000208.1:0-1993 GCA_036266605.1 Candidatus Acidiferrum sp.
GTCTGAGGCCACGATGGCCGAAGATCCGATGTTCCGTGGGAACCCTGCGCACACGGGCATCTACGAGGCTTCCGGCGTCCCACAGTTCCACAAGATCAAGTGGCAATTCAAGACGAAGGGCCAAGTTCTTTCCTCGCCCGCGGTAACCGCCGACACTGTCTACATTGGGAGCAGCGATCACTATTTGTATGCCATCAACCGCGGGACGGGCGCGGAGAAATGGAAGTTCAAGACTGAGGGACGTATCACGTCATCGCCGGCAGTGGCCGGTGGCATCGTGTTCTTCACTTGCTACGACGGCAATGCCTACGCGGTTGACGCTTCAACTGGCGCGCAGAAATGGAAATTTCCGCTACCCGGCGAACGCCGTTTCGCCGCGACGCATCTTCATGGCTCCGCGCCGAATGGTGAAACGATGCCCGACCCGTTCGACTTCTATCTTTCGTCGCCGGTCGTCGTTGCCGGAATCGTTTATTTCGGCAGCGGCGACACGAATATCTACGCGCTCGACGCTGCAAGCGGGCAACTAAAGTGGAAATTCAAGACCGGGGACGTCGTCCACGCGTCACCCGCGGTGGTGGACGGAAAACTTTACGTCGGCAGCTGGGATAGCTATTTCTACGCGCTCGATGCGAAATCCGGTGAGGAAATTTGGCGGTTCAAGACGGGCGAAGACGCGGAGATTCACAACCAGGTCGGCATCCAATCGTCGGCCGCAGTCGCGGACGGCGTCGTCTATTTTGGCTGCCGCGATTCCAACTTTTACGCGGTCGATGCCGCCACCGGCAAAGAGCGGTGGAAGTTCAACAACAAGGGTTCGTGGGTGATCGGTTCGCCGGCAATTGCGAATGGCAAGGTCTACTTTGGGACTTCCGACACCGCGCTTTTCTACGCGCTCGATGCCAAATCCGGTGCGCAACTTTTTTCGATGGGCTTTAAAGGCTGGCCGCTATTTTCCTCACCCGCGCTTGCCGGTGACCGTGTCTACATTGGCTCGCACGAAGGCAAGCTCTTCGCGATCGATCTCAAGACACAAAAACTAGCGTGGACTTTCGCGACCGACGGATCGAAAAAGAACGGCGCCACTTACACCAAGCCCGACGGAACCACCAACTACGAACTCGCGTTCACGGATTTCTTCTACGACGATATGGTTTCCGGCGTGCAAAAGCTCATGACCGTCGGCGCTGTCCTATCCTCACCGGTGGTTGCCGGTGATACGGTTTATTTCGGCAGCACCGACGGCAACCTCTACGCGTTGATGTAGCCCCGCGTGCAATCTCGGACAAACGGTAAGAGTTTTTGTCGGTTTGCAAATCCGCGCCGCTTCGCGCATCATTACTGATTCGTTTTAGCTTCGATGGCGCAATCAGGGATGGTCGCGCGAAGACCACCGCGTTCACGCAGTTCTTCGCCACTAAGCGTCACAAACGACACGATTCATCTTCATTTTTGACTCTCTGAGGGAGACGCATGGACAAGCCGCGAAAAATCGAGCCCGCAAAAGGAAAATTGGGCGTTCTAACGCCCGGGATGGGGGCCGTCAGCACCACATTCATGGCCGGTGTCGAGTTGGTTCGCAAGGGCAAGTCGCAACCCGTCGGCTCGCTCACGCAACTCGGTACGATTCGCCTCGGCAAGCGCACCGATGGCCGCTCTCCGCTCATCAACCAGTTCGTTCCTCTGAGCGGACTGAACGACATCGTTTTCGGCGGCTGGGACATTTACAAAGACAACGCTTTTCAATCGGCCGCCAACGCCGGCGTCCTCAGCCCAGAAGATCTCGCTAAAGTGAAGCCGTTTCTTTCCAAGATCAAGCCGATGAAGGCCGCTTTCGACCCCGAGTATGTGAAAAAACTCGATGGTCCTAACGTCAAGAAAGCGAAGAACAAATACGAACTCGCACTTCAGATCAAAGAAGACATCGCCAATTTTAAGAAGACCAATAAAGTTTCTCGCACGGTGATGTGTTGGTGCGGGTCCACCGAAGTTT
>DATAMU010000209.1:0-2636 GCA_036266605.1 Candidatus Acidiferrum sp.
AACTTCTGCCCTGGCGGCGTGCAGGTTTGCTACGGCTCCAACAACACCAACACGTTGACCGTCGCCAACTCGATCTATAACTCGGCGCAAGTCACCTTGGAACGCAGAGCTAGCGACTGGACATTCTTGGTCGCTTACACCTTCGCCAAGGGCCTCGACGACGCTTCCGCCTTCAACGACCTGGTCAACTTCGCCGATCCGGGTATCAGCCGCGGTTTGTCGTCCAGCGACATCCGCCACAACTTTGTCGGCAGCTATGTCTGGGCCGTGCCATTCGATCGCTGGTTTGGCAACGGGCCAAAGCGCCTGACGCAAGGCTGGCAGATCCAGGGCATCACCCGGTTCTCGACCGGCTTCCCTGTCCAACTGAATCAGGGCGACGGAGACGCTTCTTTGTCCGGCAGCTCCTCGACCGACATGCCGAACCTGGTAGGACCGGTTCAAACCGTTAATCCGCGCGATGCGAATCCGGGTTGCCCGACCGTTACCGGTTGCTACTTTCTGCCATCCGCCTTTGCCGTCAACACCGACTTGGGCACCTTCGGCACCGCCAACCGCCGTTTCTTCCACGGCCCAGGCTTTAACAACACCGACTTCGGCATCCTGAAGCGCACCGTGCTCCACGAGCACTATGCTTTCGATGTCCGTCTCGAATTCTTCAACATCTTCAACCACGCGCAATTCAACAACCCGGGAGGCAACATCACCGGTTCGAGCTTCGGCATCGTGACTGGCGCGCGCGACCCGCGCATTGGCCAAGTCAGCGCCAAGTTCTACTGGTAGTCGCTGCCTCGGACGTAGCTACAAAGGGTGGGCGGGCACGAAGTCAGTGCCCGCTTCGCCTGTAAGCCGTTGCGTCGCCGCCGAACATCGCTCAGAGTTAAGAACGCGCTGCAACATTCCGCGCTCCCAACTCACTCGCTGCCCGCGGTCGTGATGCCCCGGTCATGATTCTTGATAGCGAAACTGGACGGACTTGTTGTTCTACTTCGGCAGTCGAACGGTGGTTCTGGTGGCGTCGGTTCTTCTCTTCTCCGCTCCGTGCTTCCCCCAAACCGCCGAAACCTATCGTAAACAGGCCATCGAACTTTCCCGTCAGAAATCCTGGGACGCTTCGATCGCCGACTTCCATAAAGCCCTCGAACTCGAACCCAACGATGCCGACACGCATTACAACTTGGCGCTTGCCCTGAAATACAAAGGCGAGCCCAAGCAAGCTGCCGAAGAATTCGAAGAAGCGATTCGCCTGAAACCTAAGTGGGCTGACGCGCATTTCGCTCTCGGCGCTACCCAATTCGAGATGGGCGATCTGACCGCCGCCCTCAAGGAACTTCAAACCTCAGTCCAGCTCGATCCTTCTAACGTCAATGCCCGCGATCTGATCGCCCGAATCGACATTCAGCAAAATAATCCGTCCGGCGCCGAGACCGAACTCAGGAAAGCCCTCGCCTCCAAGCCGTCCGCAGAACTCCATTTCGAACTCGGCCTCGTCGAAGGCCAACTCGGCAAACTCGACCTCGCCGCCGCCCAATTTCGTCAAGCCATCGCGCTCAATCCAAATTTCGCTCGCGCCTACGCCGTCCTCGGTGTCACTCTCCGCCGCCAGGGCAATCACACCGCAGCTCTAGGTCAATTCCGCAAAGCCGTTGCGATCGATCCAAACGATCCCGAAACACAGTACGACCTCGGCATGGAACTGAAAGCCAGCGGCGACAACGCCGGCGCGATCGCCGCTTATCAACGCGCGATCGCCATCAAGCCCGATCTAGAAAAGGCGCACTACGCCCTCGGCATCGCGCTCCGTTCGCAAGGCCAGACCGCCGCCTCTGAAAAAGAGCTCAACGAACTCAACGGCCTCCATGATTTCCGCGCACACCTCGCGCAAGCGAAGATGCTCATCATAAAGGGCGTGGATGCACTGAAGGCCGAACATCTCGACGCAGCTCAGTCGCAATTCGAAAGCGCGATAACAGAGGCGCCTTCCCTTCCCACCAGCTACTACTACCTCGGCCTGACGCAAGAGCGGAAGGGCGACACAGCGCAAGCCCAAGCCAACTACGCGAAAGCCCTCGAACTCCAACCCGATTACGCTCAGGTTCATTCGCGTCTTGGACTCCTCGCATGGCGCCAGGGCGACCAACAACACGCCATCGAGGAATTCCACCAAGCCGTCCTTGCCGACCCCGACCTCGCCGAAGCCCACTACAATCTCGGCCTCGCCTTCGCCCAGGCCGGCCAGCCGCAACAAGCCATACCCGAACTCAACGAAGCCATCACCCTCGATCCGAAATACACCGACGCGCGCGTCCAACTCGGCCTTGTCCTCAGTCAAAGCAACGACTTGGCCGCCGCCACGAATGTGTTCCGCGAACTCGTCCGTCGCGAACCAAATTTCCCCGAAGGCCACAACAATCTCGGCCTCATGCTCCTGCAATCGGGTGACGCCTCCGGCGCCCAAGCACAATTCGCCGATGCCATCCGCCTCAAACCCGAATACGCCGAGGCACACTACAATCTCGCTCTAGCTCTGCACCAGGAAGGAAAGGAGGATGCGGCGCACGCCGAACTCGACAAAGCCTATGCAATCTCGCCCGAACTTCGCAACGCGCCCCACCCATAAGCGATGAAAACGATTC
>DATAMU010000210.1:0-2241 GCA_036266605.1 Candidatus Acidiferrum sp.
GTCTAAAGCGTCGCGGCTCATAAGTAGTTTATTTAGTGTGGCTTAGGGCCATTCTTTTTCGATGGCCCGGTCAGGCCGATGGACCAAGTACCTCGTCCCATTCTGGGGAGACGTCGTGAAAGAACAACGCTCCAATCTCGCCGGCGGCGAACCGTCGAACCAAACCCTTCGCTGGAATGTCGTCGGTATGTCCCTGGCGCGGCTGATTGCTGTCGCCCTTGTGCTCCTCCTCGATACCGGCAATCTAGTGGAATGGGTCGCTCGGCATCGCGGCAGCAAGCTCGACGAAACGATCGCCGTCGCCGTCGTGTTCCTCGCGGGGCTCAGTGCGTTTTTTGTCCGCCGTTGGCTCGGACTTTCTCTTCGTCTGTCCGCTTATTCCGAGCAGGGAGCGGTTCCCTCGGTGGACAAGGCCAAGCGAGGAGTGCGCCGCGACATATTCGGAATCGGAATCGCCATACTGATCTCCGCAGTTGTCGTGTTTGTTTTCGACACGGGATGGCTGGTTCAATGGCTCGCGGAGCACAAAAGCACCAAGCTCGACGAAATCATCGTCGTCTCCGTCGTGCTCTTGATCGGCTTGAGCTTTTTCTCGGTGCGACGCTCGATTGAACTCACCGACAATTTACAGCGGTATCAGGAACTGCACCAGAGAACCGTAATCCTCAACCGTCGCGCAAACCTCATGGCGGAACTCAGCGACATGCTTCAGTCGTGTCTGTCTTCGGCCGAAGCCTACCCGATCATCGCGAGTAGCGCCGAACTCCTGATGCCGAATTCGGCCGGCGCGCTCTGCGTTCTTTCCAATTCCAAAAACGCCGTGGAAATGGTCGCTTCCTGGAAATCTCCGTCGCTGCAAGACCCGGTCTTCGAGCCACAGGATTGTTGGGCGCTGCGTCGAGGACGAATCCATGCCGCGAGCGACGAAAGCAGTGCGCTTTCTTGCGCGCACGTCGCCCAGCCACGTCCGAAGCACACATTGTGCGTGCCCATGATGGCGCACGGCGAAACGCTCGGTTTGCTCTATGTGGATACCGGGCTAAACCACAACGCGGACTCGCTGTTTACTTCCAACGGCGAGCCCACGGAGCAACTGGCCAAGACACTCGCCGAGCAAGCTTCGCTCGCTCTGGCCAACCTGAAGTTGCGCGAGGCGCTCCGCACGCAGTCGATCCGCGATCCGCTGACCAACCTTTACAACCGCCGTTACATGGAAGAATCTCTCGACCGCGAATTGTCGCGCGCCGTTCGCAAACACACGCCGGTTTCGTTGCTGCTGATCGATGTCGATCATTTCAAACGCTTCAACGATACCTTCGGCCACGAAGCGGGCGATATCGTCCTCCGCACTTTGGGCCATCTGCTGCAATCGCAGCTTCGCAGCGAAGACATTGTCTGTCGTTTCGGAGGCGAGGAATTCGTTGTGATTCTTCCCGACGCGCCATTGGATGGCGCTCGTCAACGAGGAGAGCAACTCCGCGCGGCGACTAAAGAACTCATCACGGAGTATCACGGTCAAACGCTCGGCCGTGTCACCCTCTCGATCGGAGTTTCAACGTTTCCCGCGAACGGCGGAAACGGAACAGCGTTGTTGGAAGCGGCCGATGCCGCTCTCTATCGCGCCAAAAAAGAAGGCCGCGACTGCGTCGTTCTTGCCTAGCAAAACTACGCTTACTTGCTCGTCTTCGAAGCTTCTTTGAAGATCTCTACTAGCCGCTCCGCAATCAGTTTGTCCTCGCCGTCCTTTAGCTGCCAGACTGCGAAGCCGAAGCTATTCGGATCACGCTGCGAATGGTGCTCCTCGTGGTGCTCGCTGGCCTGAGGATTCGGATCTCGCCCACGCATCCCGCTGGCTCCGGCCCCCATGCTCCCAAGTGCGAGCGGCCGCGTATCCGCCAGCTTCTGCATGACTTCATGCCCGGTGATTTTCGTTTTGCTCGGATCGATCTGCCAGCTATATCGCGGCGTTACGTTGCCCAGCGCCTCCCGGTTGAACTCGCGCGGCAGCGCCGTCACTCCAAACTTCTTGATCGCGTCCGTAATCACCCGCGCCCGCTCATCGTAAATTTTTAGATCCGCGTCGAGATCGGAGTTGACGAAAATTTCGAGCGCCTTCAGCAATCCGAAAATCGTTTCCTTACCGACTTTGCAGCAGCGGCCGATGCGATCTTCCTGCGGGCTCATGTTGTGCAACGCCCAATGAATCAGCTCCTCTTTCCCAATCAGCACGCCCGATGCCTG
>DATAMU010000211.1:0-8340 GCA_036266605.1 Candidatus Acidiferrum sp.
GAAGGCCAGCCTCTGCCAAGCGGGACCGTTCGGCCCGTCGCCCAAACCCGCGTCGTGACGCCGGAATATTTCGCGACCCTCGGAATTCCCCTGATGAAGGGGCGCTATCTGACGCGCGACGATTGGACGCTGCAAGACAAAATCGTAATCAACGAGACCATCGCGCACCGATTCTTCGCGGGCCAAGATCCGATAGGCCACCGGCTGAATTTCTGTTCGCTCGATCCTAAGCCGTGCTGGTTTTCGATCGTCGGAGTTGTTGGCGACGTTCATCAGTTCGGATTGGACGCTGCCCCCACGTACGACGCCTATTTCGCTGGCGGCTGGCCTTCACATCTTTTGGTCCGCACGGCGTCCGACCCTGCCGCGATTGCCGCCGCCGTGACGCGCGTCGTCCATGAACTCGAGCCCGACTTGCCTGTCACCGAAGTCACAACGATGGACGGCTTGCTTTCGCGTTCATTGTCACCGCGTCGCTTCGCTTCCGTGCTGATCGCCGTTCTTGCCGGCCTCGCGCTCGTGCTCTCTGCCGTCGGCATCTACGGTGTGATGAGTTACACCGTCGGGCAGCGCACACAAGAAATCGGAGTTCGAATGGCCATGGGCGCGCAACCGGGCAACATGC
The DNA here is from genome assembly GCA_036266605.1 of Candidatus Acidiferrum sp. Taxonomy (GTDB): domain Bacteria; phylum Acidobacteriota; class Terriglobia; order Acidiferrales; family UBA7541; genus Acidiferrum. The sequence goes on from DATAMU010000211.1 coordinate 626, forward strand.
TCGCGCTGATTCTCGGTCGCGGCGCAGCTCTCGCTCTGATCGGCATCGTGGCCGGCACGCTCGGAGCGCTCGCGCTAACTCGATTTCTGTCGAGCTTGTTGTTTGGAGTCGCGCCGAAAGATCCCCTCACCTTTGCCGGCGTCGCACTCGTACTTTTCGGCGTCGCGCTCGCGGCATGCTACGTCCCCGCGCGCCGCGCCATGCGAGTTGATCCGATGGTGGCCCTCCGCTACGAATAGCCTGATGCACGATGGAAGCCTCGGTAGCGCCGGCTTGCCCTGAGCCTCGAAGGGCACCCTTGCCGGCGATTTTGAACTCAGGCGGCACTAACTGTCCTGCAATCAGTCACTTGATCCATCTTTCGCGCTGATATTACGGCTCCGAAAACAAACCTAACCGCAACCCCGAAATCCTGTCTAATGAACCGGATGAGGCCGAGCGTGGAAGCCACTGGTGACGGTGACGCCATCGCCGTCGAGCGAACGCTCGCGGGCGATCGCGATGCTTTTCGCGTTCTGGTCGAACGCCACAGCCCTAACGTCTTCCGGCTCGCCTATCGAATGACCGGCAATCAGCACGACGCGGAGGAAGTGGTGCAGGAGGCATTCTTGCGCGCGTATCAAAAATTGAGCCAGTTCGCCGCGCGCGCCAACTTCGGCACGTGGGTCTATCGCATCGCCGCCAACTACGCGATCGATCGCATGCGCCAGCGTAAGAGTGAAGACGCCAATCGCGAACCAGCGCCTCGCGCTAGTGAAGACGGCGTCGAGATCGACGCGATGAGTTTCGTCCCCGATTCCGCGCCGAATCCAGAGCGCCTCGCGCAAAGCGAACAGCTCGCCGAGCACATGCGCCGCGCGCTCCAGCAACTGACTCCCGCGGAGCGCACCGCGTTCGTCATGCGCCACTGGGGTGGCTCAGGCATCGAGGAAGTCGCCGAAGCGCTCAAGTCGAGTTCGAGCGCCGCTAAGAACACAATTTTTCGCTCAGTCCAGAAATTGCGCCGTGCGCTTGAGCCATTCGTCGAGGCGCGCGGCCAAGCACGCAGCGTAGGAACGGAATCATGAATCATCCGAACGAGGAAGAATTGATCGCGTATCACGGCGGCGAGCCGGCAAAGCGCGAGGCCATCGCGGCGCACGTCGCCGATTGCCCCGAGTGCCGCGCCGAGCTTGCTCGCATCGACGCGGTGCTTGCGGCCTTGAGTTCGCTGCCCGTGCCCGATCCCGGCGCCGACTACGGCGCTCGCGTCTGGCAAAAGATCGCGCCGCGCTTGCCCGAGCGTCCGCCGGTACGTTGGTGGCAGTTCGATTCAAGCGGCATCGCTGCCGGATGGCGGGCGTGGCTTCAGCCGCGGCGTCTCGCGGCGCTGGGCGCGGTTGCCGCGCTCGCGATCGTGGCATTCGTCGCAGGTCGAGTCACGAAACAGCCGCCAGTCGGGCCTGAAGTCGCTACGGCTGATACGTCAAAAATCCGCGAGCGCGTCCTCGTCATGGCCGTTGGCGAACACCTCGGCCGCTCCGAAATGATGCTCATCGAACTCGGCAACACCGAACCCGAAAGCCGCAAGCAGAAAGAAATAAATATCTCGGGAGAGAGACGCCGCGCCGCAGATCTCGTCCAAGAAAATCGTTTGTATCGCCAGACCGCTTTGGAACAGGGTGACACCGCCCTCGCCGGAGTGCTTGATGAGCTCGAGCGCGTGTTGCTCGACGTCGCGCACAGCCCCGGCGAAGTCACACCCGCACAGCTCGACGAAATGCAGCAACGCATCGCCGCGCGAGGAATTTTGTTCAAGGTCCGAGTGGTCGGAAAAGAATTGCGGCAACGCGAGAGGACTGCCGCATCCGCCACAGTGCAGAGCGGCTCAGGAACTGGAGAGAGGAACAAGATATGACCGTAGTCGAAATGAAAATTCTGCGCAGGCTGATTCTCAGAGGCTTGTGTTACGGCTCGCTGGGAGTCGCGCTGATCGCCGCGCCCGTCTCGCGCGCCGCCGCACACGAACGAATGGCATCAATGGCGCAGGCACAAGCTCAAGCCCCCGATCAGGAACAAGCCGACGACTTCGTGCAGGAGTCACAAGATCCCCAGCAATCGCAAGCCGAACGCGATCAGGAAAAACGCGATCAGGAACAAGAAAAGCGGGACCGGGAACAGGAGAAGCGGGATCGTGAGCAAGAAAAGCGCGATCACGAGCAGGAAGTTCGCGACCGCGATCAAGAACTGTACGAAAATGGTCGCGAAGCCCTCGACGAGGATCACTACGATCGCGCCGCATCCTCATTCGCCGAACTCGCCAAGCGCAATGGCCCGCAGACCGATGCCGCACTCTACTGGGAAGCCTACGCTCAGAATCGCCAGGGCAAACGCGACGCCGCTCTCGCCACTCTCGCCGAATTAAAACATCGCTTCCCGCAAAGCCGTTGGCAAAAAGACGCCAGCGCGCTCGAGATCGAAGTCCGACAGCGTTCGGGCCAGGCTCCACGCCCCGACTCCGAAAGCGACGAAGACCTCAAAATGCTCGCGATTCAGGGTTTGATGAACAGCGCTCCCGATCGTGCTCTGCCATTGCTCGAAAAAGTGCTGAACGGCACAGGCACTCCCAAGGAAAAATCGAAAGCTCTCTTTGTGATCGCGCAAAGCGGCTCGCCCGAAGCGAAACAAATCCTCGGCCGCATCGCGAGCGGCCAGAGCAATCCCGACCTGCAACGCAAAGCCGTCGAATACCTGGGAATGTTTGGCGGCGCTGATTCGCACAAGATGCTCGCCGACATCTATGCAAAAACCGGCGACGAATCCATCAAGCGCGCGATCCTTCGCAGCTACATGATTTCGGGCGACAAGGACGACTTGTTCGCCGCCGCCAAGGGCGAGAAAAGCGAGTCGCTTCGCGGTGACGCGATTCGTCAGCTCGGCCTCGTGCACGGAGTCGATGAACTCCAGCAACTCTATCAGCGAGAGCCCTCCACTCAGGTGAAGCGCGACATTCTCCAGGCGTTCTTTCTCGCCGGCGATTCCGAGCGTCTCGTGCAAGCCGCCACCAGCGAAAAAGATCCCGAACTGCGGCGCGCCGCCGTTCGCAACCTCGGCCTGATCAATTCGCCTGAATCCGCGAAAGCGTTGAAAACGATCTACACCAAGGATTCCGACCAAAGTGTTCGCAGCGAAGTGCTGAACGCCTACTTCATCCAGGGCAATGCCACTGCACTCGTCGCCATCGCTCGCTCTGAAAAAAATTCCGACCTCAAGCGAGAAGCCGTCTCCAAACTTTCGCTCATGCAAAGCAAGGAAGCCACCGATTACCTGATGGAGATTCTGCAAAAGTGAGGTGCGTCATGCGGATTTCGAACCTTGCAGCACTCGCAACGCGATTCAGTCTTGCAACGATCTTAGCCGTGGGTTGCGCCGCACTGACGATCGCCCGCCCGGCGCAACAAAATCCCCCACAGCAAACTCGCTCTTCGTCTAACGCGCCGAACGTCCAAAACTCACGGCTAAACCAGCAGGCCTCCACCGGTTCGCTCGACTCCCAACTCAAATCCTGGGCCGCCCAAGTTACAACTCCACAGTGGCTCGGCTACTCCGTCCCTGAAGTCGCCGGCAATCGCAGCGTCTGCTGCGGCAACGGCGACTGGAACGGCAACGACTGCGGCACCTGCCGCCTCGAGAAGGGCGATCACGGCGTCAACATCACCGGCAACGACGGCAACTCCACCGTCATGCTCGAAGGCTCGCGCGAAATCGCCGTCCTCTTCCGCGCCGAAAATCACCAAATCACAAAAATCCGCGTCGCCTCAACCGAATGCACGCTCGACGCCGGTGGACTCCCGTTCGTCTGGCTCACCAACGTAAAACCCGCCGAAAGCGTCGCGGTCCTCACCGCCTTCGTCCGCAACGAGCGCAACGATTTCCGCGACGACGACAATCGCCACGGCCATCAAGCCCTCAGCGCCATCGCGCTCCACGCCGACGACTCCGCCGAAGCCGCTCTCGAATCTTTCGTTCGGCCCGATTCACCGGAAGAACTCCGCAAGCAAACCACCTTCTGGCTCGGCGAAGCCCGCGGCAAATCCGGCTTCCTCGCGTTGCAAAAAATGGCGAAGTCCGATCCCAGCAGCGAAGTCCGCTCTCAAGTCACCTTCGCGCTCTCCGTCAGCCGCGAACCCGGCGCCATCGACGAAATGATTCGCATGGCCCACGACGACGAAAGCACGCACGTTCGCGGACAAGCTCTCTTCTGGATCGCTCAGAAAGCCGGCAAGAAGGCCGCCTCCGCCATCACCAACGCCATCGAAAACGATCCCGACACCGAAGTGAAAAAGAAAGCAGTCTTTGCCCTCAGCCAAATGCCCAAAGACGAAGGCGTCCCCAAACTCATCGACGTTGCCCAATCCAACCGCAACCCCGCCGTCCGCAAACAAGCCATGTTCTGGCTCGGCCAATCCAACGACCCACGCGCCCTAGCCTTCTTCGAAAAAATCCTGTCGCAATAAAAGCTGGCAGAAAAGGGTAGGGGCGCAGCACGCTGCGCCCCATCTCGGCAAGATTTCATGAATCAAAGGTAGGAATTTCTACCGCAGCAAATCCTCCAACTTTACGCGCGAATCCGTCTTCCCATCCCGATACTTCACAATCACCGCCGCCTGTAGCGACAACCCGTGCTTCTTCCCCACGTCATGCGCAATCGCGCGCGACCCCGGCACAACAATCGCCTCTTCCGGAATAATCAGCGGCTCTGAATCCGTCGCCGTATAAACCGCATCCTTCACCAGGTCATACACCGGTATCGACCGGTTCAAAATCGTCCCGCTGCCCAGCACCGCGCGCGCCTTCACCACCGTCCCTTCATACACGCCGCAATTCCCGCCCACCATCACATGATCCTCGATAATCACCGGCATCGCCCCCACCGGCTCCAGCACTCCGCCCAACTGCGACGCCGCCGAAATATGACAGTTGCGCCCCACCTGCGCGCAACTTCCCACCAGCGCATGCGAATCGATCATCGTGTTCTCTCCGACATACGCGCCCACATTCACAAACATCGGCGGCATGCAGATCACCCCGCGCCCAATATGACTCCCATCGCGCACGCTCGATCCGCCCGGCACAATCCGCACTCCATCCGCCACATCGAACGACCGCAACGGATATGTCGCCTTATCGATAAAAGCCAGCCGCGCCTGATGCGGCAAATCTCCCGCGGCCTCCGCGCGCGACACCGACATGTCCACCGTTGCGCCCATCCGAAATCCCAGCAAAATTCCCTTCTTCACCCACGCGTTCGCCCGCCATCCACTCTTCGCCGACGCATCTGGCTCCGCCGCGCGCACTTCTCCGCGATTCAACGCCTGCTTGAACCGTTCGAACAACTCAAAATGTTCTTCCTGATATTCCGCGGGTGGATGATCGAACAGCTTTTCAATTTGCGACGGCAGCATGCAGCCTTTCCAAAAGCCCAAGCGAGTTCAACACAACGACGATTCGCTCGCGATTCTCGCGCTTCGGCGCCACCAATGGCAAGCGCCACACCGCCTCCAGCAATCCCATCTCGGCCAGCGCCGTTTTCACCGGACCCGGATTCGACTCCACGAAATTCACTTCCATCAGCGGATGGAATCGCCGGTGAATCTCTCGCGCGCCCCAAATATTTCCGCGCATCGCCAGCCGCACCATCTCCGTCATCTCCGCCGGAATTTCGTTCGACACCACCGAAATCACTCCGCGCCCGCCCAGCGCAATCAGCGGCAGCGTGATCGCATCGTCGCCCGACAGCACCACAAAATCCTCCGGCACACAATTCAAAATCGCCGCCATCTGCGCGATGCTCCCTGACGCCTCTTTGATCCCCACAATGTTTCGAATCGCCGCCAGCCGCGCTACCGTTGCCGGCTCGATGTTCACTCCCGTCCGCCCCTGCACGCTGTACAAAATGATCGGCAGCTCAACAGCCTCAGCGAGCGCTCGGTAGTGCTGGTAAAGACCTTCCTGTGTCGGCTTGTTGTAATACGGCGTCACCGACAAAATTCCATCCACTCGAAGCGCCGCCAATTCCCGCGCCATCGCAATCACTTCCGCCGTGTTGTATCCGCCCGCTCCCGCAATCACCGGCACGCGCCCCTTCGCCATCTCCACCGTGATCGCAACCACACGTACGTGCTCCTCGTGCGAAAGCGTCGGACTCTCTCCCGTCGTCCCGCACGGCACAAGAAAATCGATCCCCGCCTCAATCTGCCGCGCAATCAACTTCCGCAACGTCCCCTCATCCAACGCCCCATCGCCGCAAAATGGAGTCACCATCGCCGTCCCGCATCCCGTAAACATTTCTCATCTCCTTCCGTTTCAATCTTCAAAACCCAAAACTCGTCGCCCCGCAAAATTCCCGTCGGGCCGTTGGGTGCCGCATCCTCAGGTTTCAGAGGGTGCGGGTTTAAATTCCCCGTCACCCAACTCGATCCGCAACCGCACCAACATTCCCCAAAATCTCTTCGCTTTCGACTTTCAACTTTCGACGGTCAACTTCCTCTTCCCCCAACTCCCCCACAATCTCCCCAAACTCAAAAAATCCACGCTTCCCCACCACCCACCGCGCCGCCTGCAACGCCCCACGCGCAAATCCCTCCCGGCTCCGCGCCGTGTGCCGCAACGTAATCGTGTCCCCCAACGCATCGAACCCAATCTCATGCGTCCCCGGCACCGCTCCCGCTCGGCTCGAACTCAAATCAATCCGCCGCTCATACCCCCGCGCTCGCATCACGTCCGCCAATTTCTTCAACGTCCCCGACGGCGCATCCTTCTTCGCCGAGTGATGCATCTCCCATCCCCATGCTTCGTATTCCGCCTGCTTCGCGAACAATTCCGCCGCGCATCCAGCAATTCGCAAAAACAAATTCACGCCCACCGAAAAATTCGCCGCCCAAACCAGCCCGGTCCCGCCGCGAATAACCGCATCCCTCGCAACAGCCAATTCCTCGCCCCATCCCGTCGTCCCCACCGCAGCCGAAACTCCCGCCGCCGCCAGCGCCCGAATGTTCGAAACAGCCGCTCCCGGCTCCGAAAACTCCACCGCCGCATCTACCCCGCGCAACGCCTCAGCAGTCAGACCCGCTCCGTCAAAATTGTTCGCCGCAGCAAATCGCGCCCGCACCTCAAACCCATACTCCGGCGCCAGCGCCTCACACATCCGCCCCATCTTCCCCATCCCAACAATCGCCAATCCCAACCTCATCTCTTCTCCTCTTCCCTCCGCGAACTCTGCGCGCTCTGTGGTTCATTCCCTTTTTTTCTTCAATCGTCGCCCCGGCACCGATACTCTCCGTGAACCTCAGCGATCCCCGCGTCTCTGCGTTATCTTTTCTTTCCTTGTTCTTCGTCTTTCCTTCGTTGCCTCATCGCTTCGTTATTGCGCCTTTCGCCCTCTTCAACAATTCCCCCGTCATCCGCGCATAAATCTCCACCGCTTCCACCAACTCCTTCTTCGGCACCCGCTCCTCCGCCGTATGCGCCAAATGAATGCTCCCCGGCCCAATCAAAAACGGCTCACCCCACGCCCCCATCAGCGCCGGAATATCCGTCGTAAACGCCACCGTCGTCTGCGCCAATCCATCAAACGTCCCCAACGTCAGCGCCGGCGTATGCAACACTTCGTGCGCCTCCGCGCGCCCCGTCACCGCCGCAGCCACTCCCTCCCGCAGCGATCCCGGATCGCCCAC
>DATAMU010000212.1:0-13644 GCA_036266605.1 Candidatus Acidiferrum sp.
TCAGTCGCCGCACGCTCGTGTCGTAGTCCCTAATCATAAAACCCTCAAAGTTGGAACGTTGCGGACGATTCTTCATGCCGCCGACATCTCAGTCGATGAATTGATCGAGTTGCTTTAGATTTGCAGTTTGTTCTACCGGCATTTCGCGACGATCATCGTGATGTCGTCGCGCTGTTCTGACGGACTGAACTTTCCCACTTCGCGGACGACCGCTTCGATCGCTTCGCATGCGCCTAAGCTTCGATTCTTGCGCAGCGCCGTGAGCAAACGCTCTTCGCCGAATTCTTCATCATTCGCGTCGAACGATTCCGTGATCCCATCCGTATACAGCGCAAAAGTGTCACCGCTCCCGATCGTGCGCTCGCCCATCTCGCAATCCCATTTCTCAAACAGGCCGAGCACGGTACCAGTCGCGTCAAGGCGCTCCACCTCGTCGTCCGCGCGCAGCAACAGCGCGCACAAATGCCCGCAATTCACGTAGCGCAGCCGTCGCGTCGCTTCGTCATACTCCGCAAAAAACAGCGTCGCAAATCCGCCTTCCAGTGTGCTCTCGCAAAACAATCGGTTCACCGCCCGCAGCAGCTCCTGCGGTCGATCCATCGCGATCGCGCACTGGCTTCGCAGGATCGCCTGCAAATTTGCCATCAGCAGCGCCGCCGCGATCCCTTTGCCCACGACATCGCCGATCACCATCCCCAGCCGGCGAGGTCCAAGATTTAAAAAGTCGTAGTAGTCCCCGCCCACCTGGCGCGCCTGCCGGCAAACTCCGGCGTAGTCGAGGCTCTCGACAACTGGACGCTTCTGCGGAAAGAGCCGCGCTTGCACTTCCTTGGCAATCTCCAACTCGCGAGCCACACGCCGCTCGCTCTCCAGTTTCTCCGCAGTCGCGAGGCGCTGTGCCTCAAGCGCGTGGCTGATTTCGTCAAAACTGACGAGCGAAAACGAATTCCCGTCAACATCCCGAAATCGCGTGTAGACGCCGCCCCAGATATTTTCGTATCCGCCCAGCATGGGTGCGTCGTGCGAATGATCTTTCGGATTCGCGGATGCATTCTCTCCGCGCTTGTACTGAATCCGCCGCAGACGCGGCGTATGCGAAAACACGACCCCGCGCTTGGACCACTCGAAATATTTGGAAGTCACATCCTCGGTGATGAACACAACGTTCGTGCTGCGCCCGATCAGCTTATAAAGAGGTGACGTCGCCGATGGCGTGACCAGCGACAGCAGCGTCGTCCCATCCGGCGGCGACACCGCTACCCACCGCTCTCCGCCTTGCAGCCGCGTATCAAACGCCAGGTGAAACCCAAGCTGCTCCAGATAAAACTTCAAGCTGCGATCCTGGTTACGCACATACACGTTGACGCAGTGCATCCGCAGGTGCGGTTCGCGTTTCAGTGCTCCGCTGTCAGGTCCGCCGCTCATGCGCGAAATTATAAAGCCGAATCACCGCAACGTCGTAGCCTCGTTCCACGACTTCGCGAGCAGTGTTACGATACGCCCACAAAAATGAGACTTCACAAAACGCAAGACCGCATCTTCACTCAAACCGCGGTTCTCACTCTCGCCGCGCTAATCCTGATCGTCACAGCCGCACCCACTCGCGCCCAAGACGCGCCGAATCCCAAGGCGCCTCCCTCCGAGCGTCACGAATTCGTCATCACCAATTTCAGGACCGAGTCCGGCGTCGTCCTCCCGCAAGCGAAAACCGTCTATGGCACCTACGGCCACCTCAACGCCGCCAGAGACAACGTCATTCTCATGCCCTCGCACTACATGGCCGACTATCACGGCTACGAATGGCTCATCGGCGAAAAGCTCGCGCTCGATCCCGGGAAACTCTTCCTCGTTACGACTGAAATGTTTGGCAGCGGCCACTCTTCGTCGCCGAGCAACACGCCCGAACCTTTCCACGGCCCACGCTTTCCGGTCACCACGATTCGCGACAACGTCGAAGCCGTCCATCATCTGCTCGTCGATGAACTCAGAGTCACGCATCTCCGCGCGATTATCGGCTTTTCGATGGGCGCCGAGCAGGCCTTTCAATGGGCCGTCAGCTATCCCAATTTTGCCGATCGCATCGTCGCCACCTCCGGCACCGCGAAGTGCTACCCGCACGGCTTCATCCGGCTCGAAAGTCAGATCAATGCGATCGCGCTCGATCCCGCTTTCAACAATGGCGATTACACGAAAGAGCCAACAAAGGGCATTGAAGCTTTCGCGCTCATCTGGACCGCGTGGCTCTATTCTCAGGAATGGTGGCGTGACGAGCTCTGGCGAGAGGGCGCGAAGCCCGGCACAACGTTTGAATCAACCCTCAACGAATACAAAACCAATTTCATCCCCGGCGGCGACGCCAACGACATCATCTTGCAGATGCGCACCTGGGAGCGTCACGACGTTGGTACCAGCCCCGGATTCAATGGCGATATAAAACGTGCGCTCGGCTCGATCAAGGTCCCTGTCCTCTACATGCCGTCCGAGACTGACCTATATTTCCCCGTCGGGGACGCCCGCTACGAATCCCAATTCATCCCCAACGTTACCCTCAAGCCCATCCCGTCGCTCTGGGGACACACCGCCGGCGCCGCGCCAAATCCCACCGACGCCAAATTTCTCAACGATGAAATTTCACGATTTCTAGGGGAAAGCGCTAACTAGGCGGAGAATTGACGATCGCAAGCACCTGGTCCGGCGTTTCGCGCACCCAGTGCGTGTGCCCGTCCGTAGTTTGAATCTCAGTCGCCCTGGGACCCGACACCACCGCGACAATTTGGTCCGTGTTAATCAGGAGCGGGCCCACATCCTCCCCCGCATCGTTCCTCTTGCCGAGCTTGATTAACGCCATCGTTCCTCGCTTTGAATCTTGACCGGGTCGCCGTTGTCGCTGGTGGATACTAGCCTACTCTTGGCTCGCCTCAAGATGGAAGGGCTGCCCGACGCGCGCTATTTCGCGACTCGACGACTTCTCGACGCACAGAGGTACATCTGAATTTTGGGAAGTTCGGCGGAGGAGTCTTACCTTTATCTCAATCAATCTCAACACTAACAATTTTCGCCGTAAGAACGGCTGTTCTACTCGGCTTCTGTTCGCACGATTCGAAATTTTTGGGGTAGGGAACTGACGGTCGGTTGCCCTGTGGTGGTTAGCCCCCTACCCCGCGAGTGGTCTTGCTGGTATAGACGAGGGCATCCCTAAAAAAGTTTCCTGCCGATTTGAAGAAAAATTCGACAATTTTCGAACTGCAAAGATCCCAAGAAACCGGCGCCGACAGCCCAAACTGCGCGAGCTAAGTCCAGTCGCACAAAGAAATTGGTCGGTTTTGCTGTCGATTCCGGTTGAGTTTCACTCTGGCCGCCTGCTAATCTGCGGTGGCGCTAACGGGCGCATCCGGTCCGCAGGGAAGGGCAGTGCCCACCGCCACAACAATATCGTTTCACCGAATCTTCTTTCATGCCTAGGCGTGCGGACCTTCAGGCGAGCAGTTGAAAGGAGCTTCGTATGTCAGCAAAGAGTCTTGCGTCCCGCCCCGACCTCGAGCAATACAAAAAGCAAGCCAAAGAACTCTTAAAGCAGCTCCGGCAAGGCGATCCCGCATCTCTCGATCGCCTCAGGGCGTCTCACCCTAAATGCCGCGATGCAGGTGGCCAAGTGCATCGATTCACCCTTGCCGATGCGCAACTCGTGATCGCCTGCGAACACGGCCACGCCATCTGGCCCGACTTCGTTCACGAAATCGCGCGCATCACGTCGCAGCGTCTCGCCGAGGCCAAAGGCGCCGACTATGCGTTCATCGTTGCCGCCAGCGTGCCTCGCGAGGGATGGCACGCATCCGGAGATCTGACTCCGGCGAATGAACTTCTGAAACAGCATCCAAATCTCTCCGACCGCAGCATTTACGCGGCGGCGGTGTTCGGTGATGCCGCGGCCGTAAATCGGTTTCTCACCAGCGACCCGAGCCTAGCAACTTCCGAAGGCGGCCCCTACGGTTGGGACGCGCTGACTTATCTCTGTTTCTCGCGCTACCTGCGCATCGACAAGCAGCGCTCCGACGGCTTCGTCGCCGCCGCGAAAGCTCTCCTCGACGCGGGCGCGAGCCCGAACACGGGCTGGTGGGACGAAATTACCGCACACGACCCAACTTGGGAGTCGGCGATATACGGCGCCGCAGGTCTTGCCGAGAACTCCGGGTTGACGAAACTCCTGCTCGAGCGCGGGGCAAATCCCAACGACGACGAGACTCCGTACCATCTCGCCGAAAGCTATGACGCCAACTTGCTCAAGGTCATGCTCGACAGCGGGAAAATGAGCCACGAGAATCTGACCGCAATGCTCCTTCGAAAAGCGGACGTGCATGACAACGTTGGCATGCGCATGTTGCTCGAAGCCGGGGCCGATCCCAACCGCATCACGCGCTGGGGCTTCACCGCGCTCCACCAAGCGATCCGCCGCGACAACGCACTGGAAAACATCGAGTTGTTGCTCAATCACGGAGCCGATTTTTCTGTCGTTACAAAATCCGACGGAACGTCTTCGTTCAGTCTTGCCGCGCGCCGCGGCCGCGGCGACATTCTTGAGCTTCTTCAATCGCGCGGAATCGAATTCAAATGTGAAGGCGTGGATTCCTTGATTGCGGCTTGCGCGCGGGCCGATGAGGCCGCCATACGCGTACTCATCAAAAATGCGCCACTTCTGCTCGGCGAATTGATCGCCATCGGCGGAAAACTGCTTTGCGAGTTCGCTGGAAACGGCAACGCCGAAGGCGTGAATCTCCTGCTCAATCTCGGAGTAAACGTGAATGCACGCTACTCCGGTGACGGCTACTTCGACATCGCGCCCGAAAGTACGCCATTGCTCGTCGCCGCGTGGAAATCGCGGCCCGCCGTCGTAGACTTGCTCCTCGCCCGCGGTGCCGACGTCAACGCCCGCGACGCCGCCGGTAGGACTCCGCTCATGATGGCGGTGAAAGCCTGCGTCGATTCCTACTGGAAAAATCGCCGCACGCCCGAAATCACCAAAGCGCTCTTGAGTGCGGGAGCCTCAAAGGAAGGTATTGAAATCCCCTGCGGCTATAAGGAAGTGGACGAACTACTCTCCGCCACTCCGTAATCGAAAGACGGAAGCGAGTTGTTAGCCGTCACTAGGTAAAATCACGCCGCGCCAATCTCAACGCTGTCGAGATACTTCGCCACGTTCACATTCCAATGAAATTGCTGCTGAATCGCCGCCTGTAACGCCTGCGCCGCCGCCGGCTCGCCGTGTGTCAAATACGTCTGCTTCGGCGCGGCCGGAAATCCGCCGAGCCACCGCAGCAGCTCGCTCTTTCCCGCATGACCCGAAAGCTGTCCCATCGAAAAAATCTCGGCGTTCACTTGCACTTCCTCGCCATACATTCGAATCGACTTCGCGCCCTCTTGCAGCGCCCGCCCTCGCGTTCCCTGCGCCTGATACCCGGCCAAAATCACGGCATTCCGTGCATCCGGCAACCGTTGCTCGAGGTGATGCAAAACGCGGCCGCCCGACGCCATTCCGCTCGCCGACACGATGATGCACGGCGTCTTCACCTTGTTGATCGCCTTCGACTGATCCGCGGTCCGCGCCAGATGAAACTCGTGAATGCTCAGCGGATCGCCCTTTCCGTTTTCCATTGCTTCGAGCTTTTCGTAGTCCGCGTCGTGATCCTCACGATACTTCACATACATGTCCGTCGCCGACAGGGCCATCGGGCTATCCACATACACCGGAATCGCCGGAATTTTCTTCTGCTGAATAATTTCGCGCAGGTAGTACATAAACGTCTGCGTCCGCCCGATCGCAAACGCGGGAATAATGATCGATCCGCCGCGCCCCGCCACGCGATTGATCACATCGGCCAGCGTCTGCGCCGGATCTCCCGGCGCATGTTCGCGATCGCCATACGTCGATTCGCACAGCAGCAAATCGCACTTCGACGGAGGTGTCGCCGGATCCTTCAAAATCGGCTGATCGTATCGGCCCACATCGCCCGAAAACACGACGACATATTTCTTCCCATTTTCCGTGATCGTCAGTTCCAGACTCGTCGATCCAAGAATGTGGCCCGCGTCGTAAGCCACAAAATGAAACTCGGGCGACACTTCAAACGCGCCCGTCCGCGCGGCTTTTTTCACCAGCTTGAAAACGGGATCAACATCTTCCGTCGTATACAACGGCTGCGGATCGGAGTGCCGCGCGTAACCATGCTTCCGCGCGTGCAGCGTATCTTCTTCCTGCAAGTGCGCCGAATCTTTCAGCAGCAGGGAAGTCAGCTCCAGCGTTGCCGGGTTCGCAAAGATCGGCCCGCGAAAACCGCTCTTCACGAATCGCGGCAGCCATCCGGTGTGATCGAGATGGGCGTGCGTCAGCACGCAGTAGTCGATCGTCTTCGGGTCGACCGCGAGCGGATCGTAATTTCGATCCTGCAATTCCGGCGATCCCTGAAAAATGCCGCAATCCAACAGCAATTTCTTGCCGCCGGCCTCCACTAAATATTTGGATCCAGTGACCGTACCCGCTGCGCCGAGGAAGGTTAGTTTTGGCATGAGGCAGACATTGTACCGAATGCAGCGTGCCGAATGCCCGCATCGATTCGATAACCGCCCGCTTCAATTCCTTACAAGATACAGCGCGCGCTCCAACTCAACTTCCAGTTTCGCCCCTCGCGGCAAATCCACTTCATGCCCGCGGCCCGACTCCACCAGGTACGCGGCAATCGCCGCCGCCATCGCGCCTTCCGCGATCTCGCGCTTGTCGTGATCCCTCACGCCTTTCACTGCGCCCATCGCCGCGCCCGCTGCTGCCGCTTCTCCAGCCGCCTGCTGCGTGCTCGTCCGGCCCTCGATCAATCCCTCTTGCATCTGCCCACCGGTCTTCACGCTGTGATCGCCCGGCACCGCGACAACTTCCGCAACGATCGGCAACGGCCCGAAATTCGTCCGAATATCATCAAACGTCAGCCAAATTTTCGCGCGACCTGCGATTCCCGCCGACTCCACGCGGCTGATGTGCCCAATAATTTCCGCGCCCGCCGGCAAATAAATCCCGCTTCCCGCCTCAAGCGGCTCCAGCGTTCTCACCTTGAATCGATTGTTCCGCCGCGATCGTTCGGTATTCAACTCATCTTCAAGCTTCACCAGAAATCGCGTGCCCGGCACAACCGCATACGCCTCCACCGGCAACGCGGCGCTCCGGCGTCCATTCGCTGGTTTCGTCAGCGGATGCGGTGGTGCTGCCGGAGCCGCCGCATCTTCCGTTTGTGTCGATTGCTCGTTCTGCCCTTGATCTTGAGTCGCATTCGGATCGTCGCTCTGCGCCGGCACTCGATCGCGCGAAATCACCGGCCGTTGATCGTCGCCCGCAGTCGAAGGCTCTTGCTGCGCCTTCGCGCTCGACGGAAAACTCAGGAAGCTGGCAGCGCCCAGCAGCGCCGTCATCATCAGTCCCTTGTAAAACTCCCGCATATCCCCTCCACAACGCATGCACTTCGACCCACCATTGCGGAAGCATCGCCAGGTCCAACCATCAAGCGGAAGGGAAGGGCGGTAAGTGGCTCTACCTCAGTCGTTTGGAGTAATTACAAGGCAGTCGCGCGAATCCCTGGTGTCGCAACTTTCCGCCACTCGCAACCCCCACCCGACACCGCAACAACGCGGCTCAATCATGTAAGGGCGCAGCACCGCTGCGCGCCCCAGCTTGCCCGGGCGTTATGCACTACCTCACTCTGTTTTTTCTGTGGGTTTTGTTGCCGCCGCGCCTTTATGCCTTCGCCTTCAAATACTTCTTCACCCGCCCCAAAACCTTCGCATACATCGCCAACGTAACCTTCCCCGTCGACGTATTCTGCTGGCTCGGATGATAAACGCCGAAAAGTCTCGCCCCGACCTGCGGCAAATCCACCTCAGCCCCATGCCCGAACGGATGCGCTGCCCGCGAAACGATAAATCCCTGCGCCTTCAAAATCCCCAAATAGACATCCCATCCAATTTTTCCCAGCGCCAAAATCGCCCGCGGTTTCAAAATTTCCAGCTCGCGTTCCAGATACGGCCGACAATTCGCCAGCTCGCTCGGCAGAGGCTTGTTGTCCGGCGGAGCACACCGAGCCGCCGCCGTAATGTAAGCACCAATCAGTTTCAGTCCATCGTCGCGCTGCACCGCGACCGGCCGGTTCGCAAATCCCGCGTCATACAACGCGCGATACAAAAACTCTCCCGATTTGTCGCCCGTGAACGGCCGCCCTGTCCGGTTCGATCCGTGCGCTCCCGGCGCCAATCCGACCAACATCAACCCCGCGTCAGGATCGCCAAATCCCGGCACCGGCTTGCCCCAGTAAATCCAGTCGCGATACGCGCGCCGTTTTTCCCGCGCGACCGCTTCGCGATACACAACCAGCCGCGGACATTTCCGGCAGGCAACAACTTCTTCGTCGAGAACGTGCAGCAACTCCGCGGCATCCGGCATTTTTAATTTTTCTGGCGCGACATCATCGCCATCAAGTCCGCAAACGGCACCGCCCCATCCAGCATCACGTCAAACGTCCCGCGTTCCAGCAATTCTTTTCCAACGCGTCGCGCATGACCCAGCGCCGACCGCATCACGCCCGACCCCATGCTCACCCGCGCCACGCCCATCGCCTCCAACTCGTTCACGTTGGGACCGCCCGCCGTCGCCAAAATATTCAGGGGGCCATCCACGGCCTTCGCTAATCTTGAAATCGTTGCCGCATCCTTCACTCCGGGCACAAACAAACAGTCCGCGCCGGCCTTGCGATACGCGCGCAGCCGCTCCACGGTGCGCTCAAATCGCGTCTCTGCGGGACCGATCGGCATCAAGTAAATATCCGTCCGCGCATTCAACACCAGCGGCACTCCAATCGCTTCGCCCGCCCGTCGAATCGCTTGAATCTTTTCGATCTGCGTCGCCAGATCCACGTGCGTGCTCTCATCGCTGCCCGTCACATCTTCCAGATTCATCCCGACCGCGCCCGCCTCGGCCATCGCCTTCACCGTCGCAGTCATGTCCTCAATCGTCGGCCCATATCCCGCTTCCAAATCCGCAGTGACCGGCACATGCACAGCCCGCGCGATTCTTCCAACAACGTCGAGCATCTCTTCGCGCGAAATCAGCTGGCCATCCGCATAGCCGAGCGAAGCCGCGATCCCCGCGCTCGTCGTAGCAATCGCCGGATATCCCATCTCCTCAAAAACGCGTGCGCTCGCCACATCCCAAGCATTGGCCAAAATCAAAATCCGCCCGCCATGATGCAGCTTCCGCAGCTGTTCCGCTTTTCGGGCTTGTCCTTGTATGTCCATGTCGATCCTCAACGCAGCAGCTTCATTGCTTCTTCGTGAATGATGCCGTTCGTACTCAAATAATCCCCGGTGTAGATCGTTCGTTCGCCTTGAATATTTGTGGAGCGTCCTCCCGCCTCCTCCACAATGATCCCTAATGGCGCCAAATCCCACGGCTTCGAAGTCCAATCCAACGCCGCGTCAATCGCGCCTTCCGCCACCAACATGTGCTGCCAAAATCCGCCGAGACACCGGCTGTTTCGCGAAGCATCCAGCAACCGCCGAATCCGCGCCCGATCCTCTGCATTTTTGCTCGGCCCCGTCCCCGTCGTGAAAACCATCGCCTCGTTTAGCTGAGGAGTCCGCGAGACGCGAATTTTGTCCCCATTGCGAAACGCGCCCGAACCACGATATGCCCACCACCGCGTACCCAACGCCGGCGCGCTGCACATCCCCGCCACAATCTCGCCGTTCAACTCAATCCCCAGCAACGTCCCGAACGTGGGAATCCCGCGCGAAAACTCTTCCGTCCCATCGATCGGATCAATAATCAACCGCGCTTTTTTCGCGGTACCCTTGGCGTCCCCCGCGCCGGCCTTTCCGCCACCAGTTCCTTGCTCTTCGCCATAAACATCAAGCTCCAACCCGCTCTCCGCCACGCGCCTCCGCGCCATCTTCTCCACCGCGCCATCGGCCTGCGTCAGCGCCGTCCCATCCATCTTCCGCTCGACGCGCAGCGAGCTGTTGCGAAAGCAATCGAGCGACATCGCATCCGCCTCATCCGAAATCCCCCGCAACAACGCCCCATACTGCTTCTCGTAGCTCACCATCTCTCCGTCATCCCGAATTTGCCGTCCCCAAATTTGCTGACGCCTTCTCCGTGTTCCTCAGAGTCTCTGCGTTATCTTTTCTCTTCTCCCGGAGTTTGACACCACGCATCCGCACACCTAGCATACAAACTTACCCAATGTCGGCTCAAACTCCCGCCAACACAGGCACCGTGCTCGACCGCATCCTCGACTCCCGTCGAGCCGCCGTCGATCACCGAAAAAAAGTCCTCCCCGAAACCGCTCTGAAATACGGAGTCGCTGCCGCAACGCCGTTACGCGATTTCCCCGCCGCGCTCTCTCGCGACGCGCTAAACGTCATCGCCGAACTGAAACCCGCCTCACCCTCCCGCGGCGTAATCCGCGACCCCTTCGATCACGTGGCGTTGGCAAACTCCCTCTCCGCCAACGGCGCCGCCGCCCTCTCCGTCCTAACCGAGCCCGAATTTTTCGGCGGCACGCTCAAGAATCTGCGCGACGCCCGCAAAGAAATCACGCAGCCCGTCCTGCGCAAGGATTTCATTTTCGACCCCTGGCAGGTCTGGGAATCCCGTGCCAATGACGCCGACAGCTTTTTGCTCATCGTAGCCGCGCTTCGCGATCCAGCGCTGAAAGAACTCGTCGACCTCGGCCGCGAACTGAAAATGGAGCCGCTCGTCGAAGTTCACACCAAGCCTGAACTCGACCGCGCCCTCGCCGCTGGCGCCAAAATCATCGGCGTCAACAATCGCGACCTGAAAACGCTCGAAGTCCGCCTCGACACTTCTTTCGCATTGATCGATCAAATTCCCGACGACTGCATCGCCGTCGCCGAATCCGGCCTCAAGGACAACGCTGATCTGACACGCTTGCGCGCAGCGGGCTTCGACGCCTTCCTCATCGGCGAGTCGCTCATGTCTGCGCCCGATCCCGGCGTTGCCCTCGCAAACCTTCTCGGCACAACTCCCGTTCCCGCGCAAAATTAAAATGCCTCGCGTCCGCGTAAAAATCTGCGGCATCACGAATCTCGCCGATGCCGAACTCGCCGACGCTCTCGGCTTCAACTTCTACGAAAAAAGCGTCCGCAACATCTCCCCGGCCGACGCCTACAAAATCATTCAAAAACTCCCCGAAAAAATCGAAGCCGCCGGCGTCTTCGTCAATTGGGCTCCCGAAGCCGTCATCGCACTAGCCCGCGCCGTCGGTCTCGACACCGTCCAACTCCACGGCGATGAAACCGCGCGGGAAGCTCGCGCCGCCGCAAAATTTTTCAACGTCACCAAAGCCCTGCGCGTCGGCGAAGGTTTCCGCCTCACGCAACTCAGGCCCTTCCGACCGATCGTCCGCGCCTTCCTCTTCGACGCCGCCAAATCCGGCGAATACGGCGGCACCGGCCACCGCACCAACTGGGCCATCGCCCGCCGCGCCGCGAAAAATCACCGCATCATCCTCGCCGGCGGCCTCACCCCCCAAAACGTCGCCGAAGCCATCCTCTACGTCCGCCCCTACTCCGTAGACGTAGCCAGCGGCGTCGAATCCGCTCCCGGCAAAAAGGACCGCGCCAGGCTCCGCCAATTCTTCGCCGAAGTCCACCGCGCCAACTCTCAGCTCTAACCGCCTCCTCAATTCGCAATTCGAGCACGCACGATATGGACTGCGGCGGTTCACCGCCGCTTTTGCCAACGCGCCAAACTACCAAAATGACCCACCGATAAGCGCGCTCCCGTAATACCCATGTCCCTCCGAAACCTGTAAAATAAACGCTCAACACAAACCACCATGAGCTCCCAACAAATCGCCGCCACCGAGACCCCCGGACGCTTCGGCCCCTATGGCGGCCGCTACGTCCCCGAAACTCTCATGGTCCCGCTCTTTGAACTCGAGCGCGCCTACGACCAAGCAAAATCCGACCCCGCGTTCCAATCGCAACTTCAGTATCTGCTCAAAAATTTCGTCGGCCGCCCCTCCCCGCTCCAATTTGCCGAGCGCCTCACAAAGCATCTCGGTGGTCCACGCATTTATCTGAAGCGCGAAGACCTCCTCCACACGGGCGCGCACAAAATCAACAACGCCGTCGGCCAGGGCTTGCTCGCCGTAAAGATGGGGAAGCCGCGCATCATCGCCGAAACCGGAGCGGGACAGCACGGCGTCGCGAGCGCCACTATCGCGGCGCATCTCGGACTCGAATGCGTCGTCTACATGGGCACCGAAGACATGGCGCGCCAGGCGCTAAACGTTTCGCGCATGCGCATGCTTGGCGCGCAAGTCGTCGGCGTCGATTCCGGCAGCAAGACGCTCAAAGACGCCATCAACGAAGCGATGCGGGATTGGGTCACCAATATTCGCACCACGCACTATCTCCTCGGCTCCGTTCTCGGCGCGCATCCGTATCCGACGATGGTCCGCGATTTTCAATCCGTCATTGGCCGCGAAGCGCGCGAACAAATTCTCGCTGCCGAAAGACGTCTGCCCACGCATCTCTACGCGTGCGTCGGTGGCGGCTCCAACGCAATTGGTCTGTTCCACGCATTCTTGCGCGACACAGATGTAAAGATGGTCGGCATCGAAGCCGGCGGCCGCGGCAAAGAACTCGGTGAACACGCTGCGCGCCTCGGCGCACCGCAAGGTTTTACAGGCGCTCGCCCCGGCGTGCTGCAAGGCACCTACACCTATGTCTTGCAAAACGAAGACGGCCAGATCGCCGCGACCCATTCCATTTCCGCCGGCCTCGACTATCCGGCGATCGGTCCCGAGCACGCCTGGCTCGCCGATGAACGCCGCGCCGAATATTCCGCGGTCTCCGACGACGATGCCGTCGCCGCCGCGAGCCTGCTCGCCCGCACCGAAGGCATCATCCCAGCGCTCGAATCCGCTCACGCCATCGCCGGCCTCCTTCAGCGCGCCCCCAAAATGTCGGCGACCGATTTTGTCGTGTTAAACCTCTCCGGCCGCGGCGACAAAGACATGGACACCTACAACCGCGTCCTTAAGTGACACTGCCAATCTTTAGGTTGTCATCCTGTGCGAACGAAGGATCTCAGCCGTAAGAGTCAGCAGTGCTTCAGCGAGGGAAGTAGACGGATCGAAGCGATTGCCCGTTTCCGTTACCTCAGGCAAGATGTTGAACCGAATAAAATGACTGCTACCGCGAACCAAACCCGCACTGCCCAGCGCTTCGCCTCTCTCCGTGAACGCGGCGAACTCGGCATCGTCGCCTACATCACCGCAGGCGACCCGTCCCTCGACGCCACCCTGAAATTCGTCATCGCGATGGCCGAAGCAGGCGCCGACGTCATCGAATTCGGCATCCCGTTCAGCGATCCGGTTGCCGACGGCCCGGTGATCCAGCGCGCCTCCGAACGCGCGCTCAAAGCCGGCGCAACGCTTGCCGGCGTGCTCGACGTCGTCCGCCGCATCCGCCAATCCGATTCCGCCGCCGCGCGCGAAGTCCCCATCATTCTCTTCGGCTATTACAATCCGATGTTCCAGATGGGCATTGAAAAATTCGCCGCCGCCGCATCCGCCGCAGGCG
>DATAMU010000213.1:0-4568 GCA_036266605.1 Candidatus Acidiferrum sp.
TGCTCGTTGTAAATCAGCTCATCCACCAGCTTCCGCGCCATCAACAATCCAAATCCGCCCGGCCTCATGCCTTTCTCTTCCCGCACCGCCACATGACTCAACAAGTCCTCAGGCGTCTTCGCATTCGCCGCATGCCGCACTTCTTCCGGCGAAAAGCCCGCGCCTGGATCCTTAACGCGGCAAATGATCGCGCGCCGCGCCTTCACAAACCCGATCTCGACATGATGGCTCGGATCAAAATGCCCGCCGTGCTCCATCGCATTCAGGAGAATTTCACGGAACGCTGTGACGATGTCGGCGCGATCGGCTTCGGAAATATTGGGATCGCGCACATTTTGTAGAAACAGCACCAACCGATCCGCCGTCTCAATGTCGCAGCGCGCCATCACCCGCACCCACTCTGGCGTCGCCGCCAAAACTTCGATGCCGTCGTCCCAGCACGGTTCGTTCATCGCTTTCCGCACCGTCTCGGCAAGCGTCTCCGGATCGAACGGCGCGCAAAAATAACTGAACGCCCCTTCCCGCATCGCCGTCAGAACGTCCCCCGGCGTCCATTCGTCGGCGAGGATGATAAGGCGCACATGCGGGCGCGAGCCGCGAATCTTGCGCAAAAATTCAATGTCTTCCGGTCCGCGCGTTTTTCTTCCCGTGATAATCAGATCGAATTGATCGCGCTTGGCAAGCTCCAGCGCTTCTTCATGGTTTGCCGCGCGATCGATGTTCCACCCATCCTTCGACAATACGCGGTTAAGCAAGTCGTTCAGGTCGGGACCCGAATCAATGAGCAGGGCTGTCTGAGACACCGATACGCCGGGAGCGATGCACGGAGCAGGCATGGAAGATTCTCCTTACGGCGGGTGCGGGCTGTACTTGCAGCCCGCCAGAATACGCACGGGCTGTACTTGCAGCCCGCAATATATCGCAATATATAAAGATCTATTGGTTCGCGGTGGCGCTTCGCGTCGCTGAGAAACTCGCGACCGCCTTTTCTTCTTCCTCGAAATTCGGAATCACCTGCAACAAATGCGTAATTGCCAGCACCGTCTGCACTCTTCCCGTTGGATGCAGCAATTTCACTTCGCCCTTCAGGCGCCGCAACGACACGTAGGTCGCCACGATGATACTGACTCCCGTGCTGTCAATTTGTGAAAGTTCGGTGAGATTGAGCAGCACCTTGCGGCTCCCGCCCTCGATGACCTTCTTCAACTCTTGATCGAGACGCTCCGTCTCATCGCCAAGCGTACACCTGCCGTGAATATCGATGATGGTGACGTCGCCCGATACACGTTTAGCCAGTTCCATGGTCATGGCAGTTTCCTTTGGCCCCTATCTTCATGCATAAGAGCCTAACTGGCAATCAAAGAGAATTTTCGTCCGCTCAGCCACGCGTTTGTAGGGGCGCAGCATGCTGCGCCCCATGTTCGCACCCAACAATTGATCTTGAGCCTGTGTACTAGGCGCGGAGGCGAATCATATGCGCGTTCGCCGAACCAAACTCATCTCTCAATAACCTTGGACGGACAAACCGAGGGTAGCGTTAGACGCGATCGAGCAGATGCCCCATCTTTTTCTTCTTCGTCCGCAAATACGATTGCGAAATCTTGTGCACGCGCGGCTGGCAGGGAACTCGCTCCACAACTTCGATCCCCGCGTTTTCGAGCTGGCGCACTTTCTCCGGATTGTTAGAGAGAAGCCGAATTTTCTTCGCGCCGAGCTGCTTCAGAATTTGTGCGGAGAAATCGTAGTCGCGCGCATCGGCGGCAAAGCCGAGTTCCTGATTGGCTTCGACCGTATCCATCCCGCCGTCCTGCAGTTCGTACGCGCGGAGTTTGTTCATCAAGCCGATGCCTCGGCCCTCTTGCGGAAGATAGAGCAAGATACCGCTCGGCGCCTGGCTGATTTTTTTGAGCGAAAGCTCAAGCTGCGCGCGGCAATCGCAGCGGAGCGAAGCCAGCACGTCGCCTGTCAGGCATTGCGAATGTACCCGCACAAGCGGCGCGGTCTTGCCGTTCAGCTTGCCGCGAACGAGAGCCACGGCCTCGTCCTGCGGACCCGCGCCCTTGAAACCGTGAATCGTAAACCGCCCGTTCCGCGTCGGCAGCTCTGCCCGCGCCACATCCTGTACAAGACCCGCGCCATTCTTGGCCTGCGATTTCGACTTTGGCAAAGTTTTCCTTCGTGAAGTTCGAGCTATTGGCAGCCACGAGTTTATCAGTACGGACATCGAGTTTCTCTATCGCTATCCTGAGGCAGTGCAATACTGGTTCCATTTGATGCGCGACGATGGTTGGCGTTGCAGCATCCGCCAAGGGTTTACAACGCCCAACGGATTGGCTAGCGTTGTTTTCCGAGAATGATCGATCCACCGATTTCATCCCGCGACCTGCTCTTTACGCTGCTCCTCAAGGTTGGCGTCGCAGCCTCCTTCGCCGCGCTCCTCGCGCGCTGGAACACCTTCCGCCGCGTGCTCTTCACCGAAGAGCGCGACCCCGACCAGAAATTGAAGCTGATGCTGTTCATGACCCCGCCGCTCATCGTTGGTGTAATCCTGCGCCTGGTCGGCTCGCCCTATCGCTTCGCCGACCTGTCCCTCGAAGGCGCTTTCCTCATGGGCCTCCTCGGCGGCCGCGTCGTCGGCCCCATCGGCGGCGCGATCATCACCATCCCTTCGCTCATGGCCCATGAGTGGCTCGGCATGCCCGGCGCCGCGACTGCGGGACTCGTCGGCGGCCTGATTCGCCAGATCATCCCCACCAAAGAAGACCTCTGGAATTTCGGCCCGTTTACGTTCCTGAACATCCCACGCGATTTGGTGCGCTTGGCACGCCGTGTAAAAACCTCTTGGGAACTGTTGCCCCTGTTGGCCAGCGTCGGCCTCGAGCTCGGTCGTGTGGCGCTCGTGACAGCGACAACACCCAAATGGCTCTTCGCCATCGACCCCTATTGGAACTGGTGGCAAATTTTGTCCGTGCTCGCCACGGTGATGGCCGTCGCCGTCCCGCTGAAAATCTGGAACAACACGCGTATCGAGATGAATCTCGAACGTCACCAGCAACTTCTGCTGAAAGCGCGTATGGACGCTTTGTCCAGCCAGATCAATCCACACTTTTTATTCAACACGCTGAATACCGTTTCATCGCTGATCCGCGTCGATCCCGATTTAGCACGCGGCGTCGTCCTCAAGCTCAGCAACATCCTCCGCAGACTCCTGCGCAAACACGAAACCTTCGTCTCTCTAAAAGAAGAACTGAGCTTCATCGACGACTACCTCGACATCGAAGTGGCTCGGTTCGGCGACAATTTGGAATTTGTGCGCGAAGTAGACGAAGCAGCGCTCGAGGCGTTCGTGCCGAGCATGTTGCTCCAGCCCATCGTCGAAAACTGTTTGAAACACGGTTTGGCATCCAAGCTCGAAGGCGGCCGCATTTTCCTGCGCACAAAAAACGCCGACGGCCGCTTGCACATCGAAATCGAAGACAACGGTGCCGGAATCTCCGAAGAAAAGATGCCCCACGTCTACGTCGAGGGCATCGGCCTCAGCAACGTGCGCGAGCGCCTGCGCGTGCTTTACAACACCGACTTCAATCTGGAGATTCAGAGCCGCCCAGGCGAAGGAACGCTGATCCGGATTAATATTCCCGAGTTGGTTTCGACCATGCAGACGGTGAGCTGAAGAAACGAATACAGCACCACGATGTCGTTGCGGCGGCGGCTTGACACGGGAATGAGTTGGCGCCGGGGCTTCAGTCCTCCCGCGGCAAGGGTGACACGGGGATGAGTTGGGAGGGCACGACTTCAGTCGTGCCGTGGTAGCTGCACAGAGAGCGGCTTTAGCCGCTCAGGGCCAAAGGTTTTGTGGATCTCGCGGCTTCGGGTTACGTCGCCATCCTCGTTGCTCTGCGGAGAAAAGTGAGGAAGGGAAGTCCGAATGATGCGTTCAGGTCTCAGTTTCTTGCTGATTGCTGTGTTTCTTCTGCTTACGGCATCGGCGTTCGCCGACAACTCTCTCTTCGTGCCGAGTTCCGACGTAACTTTTCATCTCTCCAGCGAAGAAAAGAGCTACGAGATCGACGAGGAAGTACTGGTGAACTACCGCATCACAAACATCAGCAACGTAGCGTTGTACGTGCCGCGCGAATGGGAAGCTACTTGCCCCACCATCCCGCATTTGTGGGCCTGGTTCGAGGATCACTCCGGGAACCATCTTGTTCCTGGCTATGCCGGATCTTGCTTTCCGATGGAGCAGACGATTCAGGAACGGATGAAAAAAGAAGCGGTGCTGCTAAAGCCCAACGAATCGATCGACGGGCAGTTGAAACTGGACCCCAAGCTCTTCCATCTGGCCGCCGGAAGGTATCGGGTCGAAGCTTCCCTGACCGGTTGGCACGAGGAAAAGTTCACATCGCAAGAACGCGCCGATCTGGAAAAACTAGGCCACCCCTTCCTCACCGGCGAAGTCCCCGCCTCTCTAACCGTAATCCTCACCGGCGACCTACCAGACCACCCCGTCGATCACCGCCTCTAATCGAACAAAGGCAAGGTCATGTAGGGGCGCAGCACGCTGCGCC
>DATAMU010000214.1:0-9432 GCA_036266605.1 Candidatus Acidiferrum sp.
GCGGACGCACGATGCTCGCCCGGCTCACCGAGCCGGTGCCGATCGAGTGCGTGGCGCGCGGCTATCTCTCCGGTTCCGGTTGGAAGGAGTATCAGCAGAGCGGCAGCGTCTGCGGCGTGAAGCTTCCAGCAGGTCTTCGCGAATCCGATCGGCTGCCCGAACCGATTTTCACGCCGGCGACCAAAGCTGAAACCGGTCACGACGAAAATATTTCGTTCGAACAGGCAGCAACGATGGTCGGCCGCGAGCTTGCGGAAAAAGTTCGCGACGTCAGCCTCACCATCTACAAGCGGGCGGCGAAATACGCCGAACCGCGTGGCGTCATTCTCGCCGACACCAAATTCGAATTCGGCCTGCTGAAAAATGCCGCCGGTGAAGATGAACTTATCTGGATCGACGAAGCGCTTACGCCGGACTCCTCGCGCTTTTGGCCCGCCGCGCATTATGAACCCGGCGGACCTCAGCCGTCGTTCGACAAGCAGTTCGTGCGCGATTATCTCGAACGCATTCAGTGGTCCAAGACGCCGCCGGGGCCAGAGTTGCCGCCGGAAATTGTTGCATTGACCAGCGCAAAGTATCGCGAAGCGTATCGCGTCCTGACGGGACACGAACTGGATTGAGCGAGTTCGGCGTTAGGAACGTGCGCGGCAATTTGGCCCCGGGGGCGGTTGCGATTTCTGGAGCGTAGAGACGTGAAGGATCAATTGGAAGGTTTGGTCAGCCAGATGGTGGAGCGCGGAATTCTATTCGACGAGGCCGTCGGAGAATTCGAAAAACGTTTTATCAAGCGCGTGCTGGACCGCGTCGATGGGAATCAGTCGCGCGCGGCGCATCTGCTGGGGATTCATCGGAATACGCTGAGCCGGAAGTTGTCCGAATATAAGTTAGATCATCGGCGCAACGCGCGGTAGGAGCCGAACAACGCGACGCCTCGCGCCTCGCGTGTCGGTCCGAAAACGCAAAAACAATTCAGCGTCAAATCAAGTGACGACAATGTTTTGGATCGTGCGGACATGGGGCGCAGCATGCTGCGCGCCTACACATTTGTGCGTGATCATCTTTCAGCTGCGCAAAAACAAAAACGGCGTCGCGGTCAGAGACCGGGACGCCGTTCTGATTTTCATTTAGGCTTTTGAGGAGCCGCCAGCTTACTGCTTCTTGGCCGGCCGCTTCTTAACGCCCTTACCCTTTTCCTTCGGAATATCTTCCTCGTTCACCTTGGCTTTGTCCCAGTGGAGCATGAACGCGGGATCCGGATCGTAGGACATCAGCGTGCCGGTGAAGCGCACCGGATTGTCCTTCTCGAGCTTCGCGGCATCCGGCTGACCGACAACTTTTACGTCCATGTCGGGAGTCGTCTTCGCGTCGAACTCTGCATCGCTGGTAACAAAAGCAACCTTGAGCTGCGTTGAGTCGGTGCCCGGCGTAACTTCGATCAGCTTGCCCGGCACATCGGGGAACTCGAGACCGCACGACGCGAGCCAGGTAACTTTCGCCTTGTCGCCACCCGCCTTGAGGTCGGTAATGACCGAAGCGATTGTCATGTCTTTACGCGCCGCATCGAGATCCTGCGCGCTCGGCAGGGTGTAGGTCGATGGCCGATCCGCCGAGCTGCCCGCAAGTTGCAGGAGTTCGTTGAGTTCGGCGTCGATCAGGTTGTCGCACGAAGCCTGCTGATAGTTGACAATGAGCTTGCGCAGATACGTCTTAACCTGCGTTGCCTGCGCTTGGTTCGCGCCCTTGGCGCTGACGGCCTTGGCGAAATACCAGAAGGCGTCGAGGTGTTGAGGCGGCTGCATCGTTTCGTAGATCTGACCGATGCGGTAGCTCGTCACTGCGTCATCCGGCGTCAACGCGAGAACAGCCTTGTACGACTCGATCGCGCCAGCGCTATCCTTCAGCGTCGTCGCAGCCAGCGCGGCGGTGTAATTGAACAAAATTGCCGGCGCCTTCTTCTGCTTTTCGAAATCGTCCTGCGACATCTGGTCGGGCTTCTTCAACGAATTCAAGACCTGCAATCCGTCGAGCGCCGCTTGCCGCGCCTTCTTCGCTTGATCCGGGTCGGTCGGGGGCGGCTGAATATTCGTGTACGCAAAAGCGCGCGCATAGTACGCCTGATACTTCACCGGCGCTTCAATCTTGTCGCCGAGCGCCAACGTCTTGTCGGCGTACTCGATAACTTTCTGCCAGTTCTTCTGTTGGCTGTACGCGTTGAAGTAGAGCGGATAAACGTAAATGAGCAGTGCCGAGTTCGGGTACTTCGCGACGAAATCGTCCAGCGCCTTGATCTGCGCCGTCGGGTCCTTCGTCGCTTGCGCCGCGGTGTAGGCGTTGTATTCCGCCATGGTGTATTGCGGCTTTGCTGCGTCCTGGCCTCCAGCTGCGGCAGCCGCCTGGGCACGCGCAGTGGTTACATTCCCGAGCATCAGACAGAGCGCCGCCACCACTGCGAGGCCCGTCAGTCTCCGTGATCCGTTCATTCCGTTTCTCCCTCGCTCAAAATCCTAGCCTTATGATGAACTGCTACTACTCCCGGAACGCTAGCCGGGACTCACCTTGTTTGCTAAAACTTCGGGATTATAGGTAAAGCAGGTGGTCACCGCAAGACGTTTGCCTACAGGGAAGTATGTATCTAGGGGTATTTGTCCATCGACCTGTCAGCTTTTTACGCCACCACCACCCAGACCGCTCGCATCAACTCTGGGGAGCCACTACATTAGACGGCCTGACCGATATTAAGGTGCCCGGTTAAGCTGAGTGTCGCATAAAATTTCACCTCCGACGAGGAAGAATTCCGATGACTCCAATTCGCAAAGTCGATTTCGGTCAATTAGAAAAACCCGCCCTGGCTGGGCAAGTTGCGTTGGTGACCGGAGGCAGCCGTGGCATCGGCCGCGCGATTGCTCGGCGGCTGGCGTCGATGGGGAGCGCGGTTGCTATCTGTGGGCGCGACAGCGATGCGCTAGAGGCGGTCGAAGGAGAACTACGTGGGCTGGTTACCGGCGTGTTCGCTCGACGGGCGGATGTTACTTCCGCGTCGGAAGTCGATGCGCTCGTGCGCGGCGTCGAGTCTACGCTTGGACCGATTTCGATTCTCGTGAACAATGCTGGCGTTGGCGGCTTCGGGCCGGTGCAGGAGAAATCGGAAGCCGATTGGGATCGTGTCTTGAACACAAATCTGAAGAGCGTCTTCCTCGTTTCGAAAGCGGTGGTGCCGTCAATGATTCATCACGGCCGCGGGGACATCATCAACATCGTTTCGCTGGCGGGAAAGAATGCGTTCGCGGGCGGCGGACTGTACTGCGCATCGAAGTGGGGCGTACGCGGATTGACGGCGTGCATGGCGGAGGATCTGCGCGGGAACAATATTCGCGTAGCGGCGGTATTTCCGGGCAGCGTGGCGACGGAGTTCTCTGGACGCGGACCGAAGGATGCGACGAAAGCGTTGACTGCGGATGATGTGGCACATGCCGTGGCAATGCTGGTTACGCAGGGGCCGCAGAGTTTCTTGAGCGAAGTGGATCTGCGACCGTTGCGGAAGTCTTGAGCGGTGTTCAGTGGACGGCGGGCTACCCCTTACGCGACTGCCGGTGACAATTGGCTGACAATTTTTGTCTTGACATTAATCGTTATAACGACTATATTCCTTTCATGAGCAGCGCCTCACGCCCGAGCAAGTCTTCCGCTTCCCTCGAGGCCCACGCCTTCATCGCACTCCAAAAGGCCGCCGACGGCCTCGGGCAACAAGTCGAGCAGCTTCTGAAAGCCAATGATTTGACGGCGGCGCAATACAACACGCTTCGCATTCTGCGCGGCGCCGAACCGGAAGGCCTCCCTTGCAGCGGCATCGCCGAACGCATGATTTCGCACGACCCCGACATGACCCGGCTTCTGGATCGCATGGAGAAGCGAATTTTGATCACGCGCGAGCGGCAGAAAGAGGACCGCCGCGTCGTGAAAGCGCGCATTACGCCGCAGGGGCTCGAGCTGCTGAAAACGCTCGATCAGCCCGTCCACGAACTGCACAAGCGCCAGTTCGCGCATGTGCCGGGCGCTCGGCTAAAGCTATTGATCGAATTGCTCGATCAAGTCCTGGAGAAAGATCCGTCCGCGCGAGCGAAGTCGTGTTCGTGAAGCGGAGAGTTTGACGAAATTGAATTTCGAATGGAAAAAAATAAAGGAGACAACACAATGGGCCAATCTCTAACTCGCTTTACACTCGCTGCCGGCCTCGCCGCGTTGATGACGCTGCCGGTTTCGGCGGCAACGACAACGTGGCAGATCGATCCGGCGCACACCGCGGCGCAGTTCTCGGTGAAGCACCTGGCGATCTCAACGGTTCGCGGTGGTTTCAGCAACGTGAAGGGCACCGTGATCTTGGACGACGCGGACATCAGCAAGTCGAGCGTGGACGTGACGATCGACGTTTCGACGGTCGATACCCGCACGCCGGATCGAGACAAGGATCTCAAGAGCGACAAATTTTTTGATGTCGCCAAATATCCCACGATGACGTTCAAATCGACGAAGGTCGAGCAGGCCGGAGCCGGCAAGTTGAAAGTGACTGGCGATCTGACGATCCGCGGCACGACAAAGTCCGTTGTTCTGGATGTCGATGGTCCAACGGCGCCGGTGAAGGATCCCTGGGGGAATCAGCGCTCGGCCGTTACTGCGACAACGAAGATCAATCGCCAGGACTTCGGTGTGAAGTGGAATGCGACGATGGACAACGGCGGTGTGGTGGTCGGAGACGAAGTCTCGATCACGATCGACGCGGAGATGGTCCAGAAGAAGTAGGACCGCTCAAGTATTCTCTAATGCAAATGGGGACGTGGGGCGCATTTTCAAGCGCCTCGCGTTACCCAGCAAGTCCTTCGCACAGTTCCCCGCCCGCAAAATCATCGGAGTGTTAACGCAACGAGTCTCCGCAACATCAAATCGCAGTTGGAACTCACGCGAATCACATTGTCACGAAAGGTCACGTCGTCATGAAAAATCCTGCTCCCGTAGAATCGCCGGTCCACGAACTCGTACAGCATCGTTGGAGCCCGCGCGCGTTCAGCGACAAGCCGGTGCCGCCCGCAATCTTGAAGAGTCTTTTCGAAGCGGCGCGTTGGGCGCCGTCGAGCAGCAACTTGCAGCCTTGGGCTTACATCGTCGCCACCAAAGACGACAAAGAAAATTTCGACAAGATTTTGACCACCATGGTGGAGTTCAATCAAGGCTGGGCGAAGCATGCGCCGGTGCTGGCGATCTCCGTAGCGCAGATCAAGAACAAAGAAGGCAAGCCCAATACGCATGCTTTTCATGACGTTGGCAGCGCCAGCGCGCAGCTTAGCTTCCAGGCGGTGGCCGACGGACTCTATGTCCATCAGATGGCTGGCTTCAGCGCCGACAAAGCGCGCGAAGTCTTTCACATCCCCGACGACTGGCAAGCCGTCGCCACAATCGCGATCGGTTACCCGGGCGATCCCAATTCCCTGCCCGACAAGCTTAAGGAACGCGAACTCGCGCCACGCGTTCGAAAAGGCCTCGCCGATTTTGTGATGACCGGCGATTGGGGCAATCCCTCCTCCTTCGTCCAGAAGTAGCCATCCGTGCAAAGATTGCGCGGTATAATGGCGCCATCGGAGTTTCTGAAACTTCAGGCGCCCTGCCGCATCTGTAGGTAAGCGATCCGTACCGGCTCAGGGGCTCAGCCCAAACAATGCACGGCACTCTGGAATTTCTCTTACATCACGGCTATGTCGTTCTGCTCGCATGGGTGTTTCTGGAGCAGATCGGGCTGCCTGTTCCTTCCATTCCGATCCTGCTAGCGGCCGGCGCACTGGCGGGCACGCATCATATGAATCTTTTCGCAGCGCTGGTCGTAGCAGTGTTCGCCTGCGCCGTCGCCGACACGATCTGGTTTCAGCTCGGGCGCATCAAGGGCATCAAGATTTTGCAGTTGCTCTGCAAGATTTCGCTGGAGCCCGACTCGTGCGTGCGGCGTACCGAGGGCATTTTCGCCAAGGAAGGTTCGCGCTCGCTGCTGCTGGCGAAATTTCTGCCAGGACTTGGGACCGTCGCGCCCCCGCTCGCGGGCATCTTTCACATGCGTCTGCACCGCTTCCTGCTGTTTGATTGCGCGGGCTCGGCGCTCTGGGCCTCGGCCTTCTTGGGACTTGGCTACGTTTTCAGCAATCAGATCGAAAAAATTGCGGATCACGTCGCAGTATTGGGAGGCTGGCTGCTCGTGATCGCGATCGCTGGCTTCGCGGCTTACATCGCCAACAAATACATCGCTCGGCAAAGATTCATCCGCGAACTGCGCGTCTCCCGTATCACGGTAGACGAGCTGAAGGTAAAAATGGATCAGCACGAAGACATGGTGATCGTTGACTTGCGCCATGCCCTCGATTTCGAAGCCGATCCCGAAACGATTCCCGGCGCGTTTCGAATCGATGCGGGAGAGCTACGAGAGAAAAACGACAAGCTGCCGCGTGACCGCCAGATCATTCTCTACTGCACGTGCCCGAATGAAGCCACCAGCGCGCAGCTCGCGATTCTGCTGCGCAAGCAGGGCATCCAGCAGATCCGCCCGCTACAGGGCGGCTTGGATGCATGGCGCGAAAAGGGCTACCCGGTGCACAACGCGACGCTGACCCAGATCTCCGGCATTCGCCCCGCGGCTCCTGCCGCACCTGCAACGTAACTTTCGCGAAAGAAAGCGCCCTCGCAAAAAAAAGGCGCAGCCGTCAGCTGCACCTCCAAAGCTTGGCGTTTGAGAGAGTGTCTGTTCTACAGTCGGGGTAACACGATCCCGCTCTGCGCTTGATACTTCCCTTTCTTATCCTTGTAGCTGACTTCGCAATCTTCATCCGATTCGAAGAACAGCACCTGGCATAGTCCCTCGTTCGCGTAAATCTTCGCAGGCAGTGGCGTCGTGTTGCTGATTTCCAGTGTCACAAAGCCCTCCCACTCCGGCTCGAACGGCGTCACGTTCACGATGATCCCGCATCGCGCGTACGTCGATTTGCCTAAGCAAATCGTCAGCACATTGCGCGGAATCCGGAAATACTCCACCGACCGCGCTAGCGCGAACGAATTCGGCGGCACAATGCACATATCGCCCTTGACCGACACCAGCGACTTCGGATCGAACTTCTTCGGATCGACGATCGTCGAATTCACGTTCGTGAAAATCTGGAACTCGTCCGCCACCCGGATGTCATAGCCGTACGACGACACGCCATAACTGATCACGCCTTCGCGAACCTGCCGGTCCGTGAACGGTTCGATCATCTTATGTTCCAGCGCCATCCGCCGGATCCACTTGTCGGGCTTAACAGACATCCATCCTCCTCAAATTTCTCGAATCTAAGCTTTTCTCAGTTTTTTCTTCTCGTTACTTCACTACTTCTTTGCTTCACTGCTTCACTTCGTCGCGCCAAAACACACGCGCCGTTAGCGCAAAACCTGCAGCGCAAGCCAAATCCCAACAACGTCATCCAGGAATTTTCAAGTCAGTGTAGATTACCCGTCACGTCTTGACAACTCGCGCTGCCGCCTCTAGCATCGCCACAGACTAGCGGGAGGATCGTGTGATCAAGTTGGACATCGTGAATGCCGTCGTCAACGCAACGACGCCGAACATCAGCCGTACCAAGGCGGAACAGGCGGTCGAGACAGTATTCGAATCGCTCAAGAATGCCCTCGGCCGCGGACAGCGCATCGAGCTCCGCCGCTTCGGAGTCTTCAGCGTCAAGCCGCGCAAGACCGGCATCGGTCGCAATCCGCGCACCGGCGAAGAAGTCAATATCCCGCCTGGCAAAGCCGTTCGCTTCAAGCCCGGAAAAGAATTGCAGGGTCTCGAAGCTCCCGCCAAGCCCGCCGAATAGATCGGCTATCAACCAGTTTAAAGTTGCCGAGGGGCGCACCGCGTGCGCCCCTTTTGCACAAGTCCCCGGATTTATGCTGTACTGAAACCGAGCCGACATCGCTCCATTCCCCTTGTGAACGACTCCGTCCCAGCCTCAAACACCCAGATCGAACCCCAAGAACCCGACTGGCAGCCGATTCCGCAGTTCGTTCCGATCGCAGCGCGTTACTCCACCGTTCCAGCGCATCCGCCTCTGAAAACGCTTCTCCTCGCGATTCTGCTTTTTCTCGCCACGCTCTGCACCTGCCTCGTGGCCGGCGCTCACTTCGCTGCCGCTTACGCAGAAAACGAAGCCGTCAACTTTGACGAATTTCTAAACGCTCTCACGCTCCTTTACAAACATCCGTTCGCTCTCCTCACCGGCCTGCCCTTCGCGCTCACCCTGCTGACAATCTTGCTCGTTCACGAACTCGGCCACTACTTCGCCTGCCGCCATCATCACATTCACTCGACCTACCCTTATTTCATTCCGTTCCCGTCTCTCATCGGCACCTTCGGCGCCTTCATCATGATTCGCTCCGCGATTCGCACCAAGCGCGCTCTCTTCGACGTCGGCGCCTCCGGTCCCCTCTTTGGCTTCATCGTCGCGATGCCCGCACTTCTATTCGGCATCCTTCATGCGAAAGTTGTTCCCGGACTCGCCGACCCAAAGCACGTCAGCGCAATCCTCGGCGCTCCGCTCATCCTTCACGGACTCGCCGCAATTTTTTATCCCCACACCCCTGTCGCGAACATTCTTCTCCATCCCGTCGGCCGCGCTGCTTGGGTCGGACTCTTCGCCACTTCGCTCAATCTCCTCCCCGCAGCGCAACTCGACGGCGGCCACATACTCCGCTCGCTGAGCCCGCGCATTCACCGCTTCTCTTCCTGGGTCCTTCCCTTCATCCTCATTGCTCTCGCTTTCTTCCATTTTTGGGTGGGCTGGTACGTCTGGGGCACGCTCCTCTTCATCATTCGCTTTTTCCGCTTCGTACCCATCTTCGACCCCGAACCGCTCAACCCCGCACGCCGCTTCGGCGCCCTCATCTCTCTCGCCGTCTTCATCCTCTGCTTCATGCCTTCGCCGTTCCTTGAGTAGTCGCGGAGTAGCCGCACCTCCACTACAATGACCAACGCCCCATGTCAGCCTTATCCCGCACCCTCCGCCCCCGCGACTTACTCCTCCTTTTCATCGGCTCCGTCATTGGCTCCGGTATCTTCCTCACTCCCGGCCTGATCCTCCGCCAACTCAATGGCTCCGTCGGCGCCGCCCTTCTCGTCTGGGTTGTCGGCGGCATCCTCTCTCTCCTCGGCGCGCTCACCTACGCCGAGCTCTCCGCCTCCAATCCCGAAGCCGGCGGCCTCTACTGCTTTATCCGCGATGGATTCGGCCGCATCCCCGCATTCCTCTACGGCTGGTCACTCTTTCTCGTCATCGCCAGCGGCACCATCGCGGCACTCTCGCACGCGTTCACACGCTACCTCTCCGAAATCATCCCCATCCCGACCGCCGCCATAAAACCCATAGCCGT
>DATAMU010000215.1:0-6213 GCA_036266605.1 Candidatus Acidiferrum sp.
GCGCACCAGCTTGTAGCGCACCTGCGTCCACAACCCCGCGCGAAACAGCCGCTTCGTGACTTGGACCTGGTTGTGAACCGAATAGTCGTCGATCGCGGTGAGAACGTCGTCCGGACGAACGCCTGCCCGGGCCGCCGGCGAATTCGGAGTTACCTTCCAAGCCTGAGCGCCCGCCGTCGTATCCAGCCAAGCCACACCGTCATCCGGGATGTCGTAAATCTCCCGCTGACGGAAGTTAATCCAGGCGTAGATCACCGCAACTAACGTGGCCAACGCAAGGACCACCGCGCCTAGACTGACTCTGAGGTTCTGTTTCATCTAACCAAGCCACACTTCTAGCGGACTGGGCACACTCGTACCTGAAACATGGTGCACATCGACTTCCAATGTTCTGTAGGAACAGCCAGCTACTAAGCGATGCAGAATCAAATGCTTGAGAAGCTCACGGCCGCAACCATCTGGGGAGATACACTTTATGGAAGCGGCCATACAGCTTTTAAAACGATTGAATCGTGCCTAAAACTGGACGCTCAACCCGCCTCGAAACGTCCGAAATGCCGGAACCAGCGTCGTTCGCCCATCCGACGTATTCAGGGTGACATACCCCTGCGCCAGAATATTGTCGCAGTCCGCAATCGCTTGCCAGCGGCCAAGCCCAAACCGCGGCAGCGTCTGCCGAATCCCGATGTGCAGGTACGGATCGGTCTGATATTGCGCGGCGCCGTAGCTATCCACCGGCGAGAGTGCGTTCCCACTAATCCAGTTGTACCCAGCCACGACTTTGGTTCCCGACCTGGGAACCTTCGTCGTCACCGACGCGCCCACCGAGCTGTGCATTGCCGTCTTCAGCATGTCGCGCAACGCTCCGAGAGCCGCGTCGTCCGGTGTAAGCGCTCCGGCGTACGAATAAACCGCCGTGACCTCAATATTGTCACTGAGCTGCTCGCGCACCGCGATGCGCGTGCCCCAGCTATTCATCGAGCCGCCGTCATAGGCAAAGGCGTTCGAGAAATAGTCCTGCAAGTAGTCGTTGGCCGGCATGTCACCGCCGCGTCCATACAGAGCGGTGTTGCGATCATCGTCGTGGAAAGCCGCAACCTGAATGTCGCTGTGCGGCCCAAGCTTGCGGGTCGCCGAGATTTCTTCGTGCCAGCCGCCTTCCAGAACCGGGCTGCCGTTGCGCCACAATAATGTCGGGAATGAATCGAGTTCGCTGACCGCGGCCGCCAAATCCGCGCTCGCGTCGCGATCTTCCGGATCGAGCGGCGCCATCCCACCCGGCTCCTCGGCAAAAATCACAGCAGTGCGCCACGCATCCGAAATCTTGGCTTGAAGTTCGAGGCGCGGCCGAAGCGACATCGCCGACTTATCCAGCCCGACCATCACGTACTCGCCGCTGTACAGCATCTTCAGGCGATTGCCCATGCCGACCGAGCCGGACTGTTGCATGCGAACGCCGCGGAACGTCTGGCCGTCGGGGCCGAGTTTCGCTTCGCGCAAAACCATCGTCGATCGCGGACCCGACAGCGAACCGGTCGGCAGCCAGATCGTTGCGACGCCGCCACCCGGCGCATCGTCCATGTAATTCGCTTGGCCCGCCATCAACAGGCGGGCGGTGTTGCCAAGGCGCTGATCGTAAGCAAATGCCGTCGCGGGCGCGGAGGGTACCCCCGAAGGCGAACCGGGCCGGCGAGCGCCATCGGTGAAATCGAGGCGTGCTCGCGGATGTGCCATGTGCGTGTCGATTACCTTGGGGTTCGACGCGACTTCTTCACTCGCATCCTCGTCATCGACCCACTGCAAAACGGGGCGAGTCGCAGATGCCGATCGCAGCACCCACTTGAAATCATCGGATTCGATCGTCGCCACCGAAGGGGCGCGACGCAGCGCATCGAGTGACGCGAACATCGATTCGAGCTGCACGCGCACGACCGTCGTCACATGCGAATTGATGCGCACGTGCTGCTCAATCGTCGGCAGAAATCCCGCGAGCGTGACGCGTACGGTGTACATCCCGGGCA
This sequence comes from Candidatus Acidiferrum sp., assembly GCA_036266605.1. Taxonomy (GTDB): domain Bacteria; phylum Acidobacteriota; class Terriglobia; order Acidiferrales; family UBA7541; genus Acidiferrum. The sequence continues at coordinate 2,022 of DATAMU010000215.1, forward strand.
GAACCTTGTCGCTGCGGAAAACGCCTTGCGTGTTGGTGAGGAAATCGATCGCAGGATTGATTCCGGTCGATTCCGAAATGAGCTGCACCGTCGCGCCGAGTTGCGGCACACCATTCGTGTCGTTCACGACGCCGGCGACTTTGCCTGCCGCGGCCTTGAGTTGCTGCGCGGGAGCACTTGTAACGCAGATCGACAGACACATCCCGGCGAGGGAAAACGCGCCCAGGATTCGGAGTCGTGTCTGCTTCACTTCGTTTTATCTCCCTGGTGCAGCTTTGGCGGTATTGGCGGCCGTCTTTGTATCAGTTGGCGGCTTGATTGTGAAGTCCGCGTTCTTGGAAATGGTCTTTTGCGTGTTCGAGTCGGTCGCCACGATTTCGAGCGAATACTTGCCCGGCGTCAGCGTCGCGAGCGGCAGCAAGCGTTCGATCGTCACCTGCTCGCCGGTCTGCTTCATTTCTTCCGACGTTTCCTTGAACTGCATGATCTGCTGGTCGCCCTTCTTCACCGTATAGAGGAAGGTGGCGTTGGACTTGTGCGTCTTGTCGTCCTGCTTCAGGTTGTAAACCTGCATGTAGATGCCGAGCTTTTCGTTGTTCATGAACGCGCCGTCGAGACGCGGAACAACTTTCGTCGAGCCCAGCACGAACTGGCCGGTGCCGATCTGCTTAGACGGAACGTGTTCGAGTTTGCCGCCATCGGCGACGATCAGCGAACTGGCTTCGAGCTTGTCGTCTTCAAAGCGGGGAACCTGCAGACGCGTGTTCACCACGCCGACGTTGCCGCTCTTCACGTCCTTGATGACGATGTCCAGTCGATAAAGACCTGGGCGCAGCGGGACGGCCTTTTGATAAATCGATTGGAGCTTCAGCGATTGCTGATAGAGGCTCTCGGGGAAGTCGCGGCTGACGGGATCTTCAAAGGTCTGCACCACGCGACCGGTCAGCGAACTGACGCGACCGAAAACGTTGAGCGTCGCGGAATAGACGCCATCTTTCGACGCGAACGAAAGCTGATTGTTCGGAACCTGAACCGTGATCGGTACGAGAACGGTGTCGTTCGTAACCTTCACGTAGTCCGTGCCCCAGTTGAAGTGCATCTGGTCGCGCACGATGCGCGCGGTGACGATTGCTTCGAGGTCCTTGTATTTCACTTCGGGTGGTTTGAATGCCTTTGAGTACTGCTCGAGTCGGTTGAATTCGTCCATGCTCGACGGTGTGCCGCCTAGCGAGGTCGGCGTTGTCATGCCGTCGGCTCGCGTGAAGCGATCCGTCTTCGACGCCATGCCCATTTCTTCCAGCAAGCTCAAGCCGGCGCCGGGAACGTGCAGCAACGCGTCTTTTTCGCCCGGGTCCATCGTCAGGTGATATTCGCCCGAGCTTGAGGGATCGACGAATTCCCAAATCACGTTCTCGCCGATGCCTTCCATGTAGCGATAGCGCCAGGTTTCCCACGGATACGTCGTGGTCGAACCGCCGCCTTCATCCATCGGACGATCGTAGGTGCCACCCGTCGGGTGTGATTCGATTTCGTCCGGCGCGCCCCACATGATGTACATGCGGCCGCGATCGGTCTTCCATCCGGGAATACCGGAAGCGAAATGTTCGTTCGCGTAGGCGATGCGGCGATAGTGCTCTTCTTTAAAATCGTTGTCCGGCAAATCGGGATTCGCGCTGCGGCGCAGCCAGAATTGCTCGATGAATTGTTCGCGCTCTTCGTTGGTCGCGAGTTGCAAAAACGCTTGCCGCTCTTCCGGCGAAATAATGTAGACGACGTCTTCGTTCAGCCACTGCTTGTAAGGAGTGTCGAGTTCCTTCAGCGTTTTTTTCAGCTTTTTGCGAGCTTCTTTGTCGAGTTTCTGCGGCTTTGGCGCCGCGCTCGGATCGGCCGGCTCTTGCTGCGCTGGCTTGGACTCACCCTGCGCTAGGACTGGCGGAGGTACACAAATGGAGAGAGAGAAAAGGACAGCAGACAGGGTACGGACTACCCGAGACATAGATACCACCTCAACTTCCTGAACTCAGGGATTCTACTCTGGCGCCAAGGGTGGCGTCAATCAGCGAATGTCCTGCGTTTTGTGACACTTGACCCCCGATTGACAGTAGGATGCGGGCCAATCCGTGGGGTTGCCTAGGGGAATTCGCCCTGTTCCATCGTACGGGGATTTCAGAACGACGGACTGGACGAAGGTCTGGTTTCGCGCCGAGCGAGAATCTCACAGATCGGTCGCAGGCGCGGAAGTGGGAAAAATTTCCTGGAAGATTACAAAAGCGTACGGAAGGTGGGCTTTAGAGGGATTACTGGACGCGCTGTTTCTGTGCGTCCCAGCCAACAAGGGAATCGAAGATCGCGAGGACGTGGCGGCGGTACTCGACCATGCGGTGGAAGATATCGCGGAGTTCGGGATCGCGCTCGGCGTCACGGTGCCACTTGATCATAACGGCTTGAGGCACTTCGATATCGCGGCGAAGCTGCTCGGGTGAGTGCCCGCGCAGGAACAGACCATAGAAAAACGCCGCTTCCCGCTGGGGAAACGCGAAGTCCGTGGTGACTTCGGTCTGGACGATTTGTGGAATCGTAGCCATAAGAAAAATGCAGTTTACCGAAAAGCTTCTCCGCGTCAAGTAGTACGGGACGCCGATTGTGGCTTGGCGGGCAAGGCCAGTACCGCTTCTCTGACTGTTACCCAAGCTGTTGTAAGCGCGTAAGTCACGCCTTAACAACAAGGTAACGCGATTCCAATTTCGGGAATCTAAGATTTAGCCATCCGCCACCGTTACCGTTGTTCTGAAGCATCCAAGCAACGCCGAGGTTGCCACCCGGTTCTAACGGGCTTAGGATGCTGATAGGTAGTCCCAAGTTTCAGAAAAGACGGTTGCGACAGTTCAGGCTCCAACTATGGCGAAACACTCTCTGGCAGGTCGAGGATTCGGGCGGGTTTTTCGGCTGGGCGTGATGCGCGGGCTCCGATCGGTCGAGGTGAACCCCGACGATTTCCGGAAGCAGCTCGCGAATAAGCACAGGTTGTGGGTGCCCAACTTTTCGCGGATGCATGACGTGCCGCTGGAGCGGCTCGACGCAATTGCAAAGAAGTTGATCCGCGATGCGGAACGGCTGGCATTGGCGGAAGGTGCGGGCTTCGGCTTGGGCGGAATGATGACCGTCATTCCTGACACCGGGCTGCTGGCCGCGATTACCTTGCGGCTGATTCAGCGGCTTTGCCTGTTGTATGGATTCGAGCAGCGCGGCGTCGATGACCGGATGGAGTTGTGGCTGGCGGCTGCGACCGCGACCGGCGTCGATTACGGTAAAGATTTGATCGAGAAGCAGATGTTTGAGAAGGTCGCGCCGAAGATAGCCGGCCAGTTGGCGACTCGGCTCGGCGCCGAGGCTGCCGAGAAGTGGGTTGGGCGAATGATTCCGCTGGCGAGTTCGGCGATCGGCGGCGCGATGAACTTTTCGTTCGTGCGTACGTGGGGCTGGCGCGTACAGAAGAATCTGCGTGAGCGGCATATTGCGTCGCGAGCGGCAAGCGCGCGGCCGGCTTACACTGCGACGGGCACGCCGAGGCCGGTACTGGTTTAGTCTTCCGCCTGCTTGGGGTAGCGGCTGACTTGAGGGCAGAGTACTTGCCTTCGTAAATTTATTGTTTTGGGCCAGGCGTTTCCATGCTGAAACGTCTAATGGATTGGGGTGAGGTTCTGCGATGACCGTAACGAGCATGTCGCGCAAGAAGTTGATTTTGAGTTTTGTGTCGCTGCCGGTTCTGGCGCTCGGGATGATGCTGCTTCCGCAGCACGCCGCTTCGACATCGCAGCAGGCGGCGCAGGACAGCTCGAAAGACCCGGTGCCCGCGTATCACAATGAAGTGCCGTCCGGCCCGATGCCGGCGACGTTGGCTCCCGAAACATTCACCGAAGCGACCGTTCAGAACGCGTACGCGCTCGCGGCGAAGATCAAAAAAGTTTTGTACCAGCAGCCATGCTATTGCTACTGCGACCGCCATGCCGGACATGGCAGTCTGCTGGATTGCTACACCGGGAAACATGCGGCGGAGTGCGGCGTTTGCCTGCGCGAAGGTCTGTATGCCTACGAGCAGACGAAGAAGGGCAAGACGGCCGCTCAGATTCGCGAAGGCATCGAACGAGGCGACTGGAAGACGGTCGATATGACGAAGTATCAGACGCCGGTG
>DATAMU010000216.1:0-3315 GCA_036266605.1 Candidatus Acidiferrum sp.
GCCTAACGTTTCGCGATTTTCATTTCCGAATTCTTCTCTGCGCAGACGCAAGACTTCCGCAAAAGCTTTCTGCGCTTCGTCGTAGTGACCCAAGTAGTATTCGTCGATGCCAACGTTATTTAGAGTGTCCATCGTGTCTGGATTGCGATCGCCCAGAACACGGCGGCGGATTGCGAGAGCGCGCTGGTCGAGCCGCAGCGATTCCGTCGCGAGGCCCAAGCCTTGATAGGTTTTGGCCATCGTGTACATCATCCGGGCTTGGACTTCGGGGTCATTCGAAAGCGCGGTCTCGATTTCTTTCGAGCCTTTATCCAGAATTTCGCGAGCGGTGACGGTGTTCCCTTTCGCCTCGCTAGGATCCGAGACGCGAAACATGTTCGCCATGAAATCGCTGACGCGCTTGGAAGTAGCCGCTTCGCGATTGGCGCGGTCACGTTCTCTCGCGATACGCTGCGCCTGAATGGCGACCGTCGTGGCAAACGCGATCAAAAATATGAAAAGAAGCGCGCCGATCGCCATCCCGAAACGATGGCGCAAGACGAATTTCTTGGCTCGATATGTCGCGCTCGGCGGCCCAGCGAGCACCGGCTCATTCTTCAAGTAGCGTTGAATATCCGCCGCGAGTTCGCTCGCCGATCCGTAGCGTCGGCTGCGCTCTTTTTCGAGCGCCTTCATGGTGATCCAGTCGAGTTCTCCGGATAGGCGACTCGCAAATGCGCGTTGCTCGATTTTTCGCGACTCTGCGAGAGACTTTGACATATCGCCGAGGGATCGAATTCGTGTGCTGGGACGCGGCGGATCGACGACGCGAATCTTCTGCACGATTTCTTGAGGGCTCGAGCCATGCAGAGTTTCGTTTGTGAACGGAAGTACGCCGGTCATCAATTCGTAGAGGATCACGCCGAGGGAGTACACGTCGGTACGTGTGTCGACCGCGCCTTCGCTAAAGTCGATTTGCTCGGGGCTCATGTATTCGGGCGTACCGACGACAGCGCCAATTTGCGTGAGCATCGTTTGATCCGGCGCGCGCTCGGCCGTCGCGATCGCTTTGGCCAATCCGAAGTCGATAATTTTCGCGATGGGCTTGTCGTCCCGCTCGTGTACCAAAATATTGGAAGGCTTGAGGTCGCGGTGGATGATGGCTTTCTGATGCGCGTGCTGCACGCCATCGCATACATCCATAAACAATTCGAGCCGCTGCTGCAGCGTAAGTTCGTGCTTGTCGCAATAGCGGTTGATCGAGATGCCCGGCACGAACTCCATCACAAAGTACGGCCGCCCTTCCGGCGTCGAGCCGCCGTCGAAGACGCGCGCTATGTTCGGATGGTCCATCATCGCGAGGGCTTGACGCTCGGACTCGAATCGCGCGACGACCGTCTTCGTGTCCATGCCCGCTTTGATCAGCTTGAGCGCGACCGCACGATGGATCGGCTCTTTCTGCTCGGCCAGCCACACCTCACCCATCCCGCCTTCGCCGAGCAGACGCACGAGTCGATACGGCCCAATGCTGCGTTCGACTTCACTGGACCAATCAATATTTAGAGTCTTGTCGGCTTGCGTTTGTGGGTCTTCGCGATCGTCTTTACGAGCGTCCATCCATCGCCTTGGTGCGTCGCCTGTGGGAAAGGGCGACTGGCGACATGAACATAAGGAATGCCGAAGAGAAAAGCAAATCGCACGCTGAAGAGTCCTCGATCTCACACAAGATACTCAGCAAAACCGCCAAATGCATCATAAACACCCGCAAAAATCTGCGATAATGGCGCCAGTGCGCCCGTAGCTCAGATGGATAGAGCATTTCATTCCTAACGAAAAGGTCGAGAGTTCGACTCTCTCCGGGCGCACCATAAATTACAGCCCCACGCCAATCCATAGCGTGGGGCTATTTTTTTCTAGCGTCTGCATCATCCAATCGCAAATCTTCGCCTTCGCGTCTGTCTCATGTTCTACAACAAACTCCGGGTAACGAATTCGCCTCCACGAGGTAGCCTTTTCCATTCTTCCAGCGTCCTATTGAGTGCCATATTCAGTTGAATCGTTGCCCGGTCACCGGCCACTCGGGTTCGCGCAGATCACCTAGCTCGTTCTTATGCCGGTTCAACGTCGCAAAGAAGTTCAACATCTCCAAGAGAAGAGGCGCATGGATACGCCGCGGATTACTCGAACTGTCATCTCATACGAAAAAATCACACTCGCCAATCGACGTACGCATTGGGTCATTCTCCTCGCCTGCTCCCTGTTCTTCGCCGGAGCCGCGACCGTCACTCCGTCACGCGGCCAGCAACCCGCCAAACCTGCGCCAGCACCCACCACGGCGCCTGCACCGGCGGCGCCTGCGCCCTCGGCAAATGCTCCAGCGATGCTCGATCGCGACGCGATCCTCCATCACCTCAACGCAATCATCACCTGGTATCGCGACATTACGTCGAAACTAAAACCCGTCGGCCTTCCCAGCGACGCAATCTATCAAGACAACACAAGCAGCCTCGCCGCCGAAGCCGTTCGTCTCGCATTTCAATCCGCGCGTGCCGAAGCGGCCATCATCACCGCGATGAACAAGGCCGACAAGTCCGGCGCGGGCGCAACCGATTCGTCGCAAGCGCAGCCCAACGGCCAGCCGACGCAGCAGCAAAATCTCGCCCAGACCGCCGCGCGAATCGCCGCTCAAATCGACGACGCGCAAACAAAGCTCGACGCCGTCAACAAACAGCTGGCCTCGGCGCCGCGCTCAAAACAAAAAGACCTGCTCGCACAGCGCGAGCGCCTGCAAGGCTTACTCACCCTCAACAAAGCGCTGCAAGACACCATCCAGAAAATGGCGTCGTTTGTCGGCGGCGCGACCGAAAATGCGGAAGGCCTCGAAGGCAGCATCGACCAGCTCGCGCACTCCGTACCGGAAGTCCTCGGCGATGACAACACGAAAAAATCCGGAGCCGCTGCGGCAGCCGCCGCAACGGCAAAACCTGCCGTAAATAACACTTCGTCCGGCCTAATCGGCCAATCACTCGCGCTCTTCGACCAAATGCAAGCGATGCATCAGCTCGACCAAATGAGCACCGAAACGCAAAAGATGCGCGCCACGGCCGACGAAGTCCGCAAACCGCTCCGCGACATCCTCGTCGCCACTATCCGACAAGGACGCGATCTCGCCAACCAAGCGCAAGCGCCCGCCGCATCGAACGCAACCAACAACGCCGGCGCAAATAGCTCGCAGTCCGCGCAATCCACCACGCAAGCGTTTCAAGCCATCACCGCCAAATTCAAAGAACTCGCCGCCGCCACCGTCCCACTCAGTCAGGAACTTGTCATCCTCGA
>DATAMU010000217.1:0-13426 GCA_036266605.1 Candidatus Acidiferrum sp.
TTTGCTGAATTTGTTTTTGTCGATGCTCGCCGCGATTCAGGCGCCCGTCATCATGATGAGTCAGAACCGTCAGGACACGAAGGATCGCCTGAGAGGCGAATTGGATTACGACGTGAATCGCCGCGCCGAAAAAGAAATCCAGAGCGTCACGCAGAAAATCAATTTGCTCGATGACAAGATCGATGACGTCACGGAGTTGCTTCGGAAGAAGTTCGAGCAGGCACCCACGACCAACTGATGTTTGATCGTGATCGCCGGTCAGTCTATTTCCCCCACGATACCGACGCCGCGAAAATCAGCGAAATACCGCTGAACGCCAGCGCCACAAACATGCTCGTGATCTCGTCCTGATTGTGCATCGCCGCCAAAACTCGCGGCAGATGCAGCGTCAGAAAAAACAGTGCAAACATGACCCCGAGCCAGAATCCCGCGACTCTCGCCAGGATGCCCGTCGCGATCGCCGCACCCGCCGCCATCATCGCGCTCCCCGTAAAATAAATCCAAAACGCGTGCGTCGGCAGCCATTTCTGCACAAGCCCGACAAGAAACTGCGCGTACATAAAATGCTGCCATCCAAACATCACCATCGACACGCCAAACACGATTCGACTCACTAAAATCAGTTTGCGATTCGCCCGGACGCTCATCCCAGCGAACTCTTCGGCCGGCGACATCGCCGCCAGCGCCAACAGACCTAACCCGATGCACAGCGTTTCGAACGCTCGCGTTCGGTCATTGCCGTTGCCCCACACCGAACTTGCGTGCTGCAAATGAAACACGAAAAAGCTAAAGACAAACCACGCCCCCGTTACGAGCGACAAAAGTCGCGCCTGTCTGTTGATCAGCAAGCACATGCTCGTCACCAGTAACAGCACACCGACGAGATAAGCTCCAATCGCCCCGCCCTGCGCCCACGGCGGCATCGGCGGAAGTCCGCCCTGATATTTTCCTGCCGCCAAATATTGAATCGCAAAAACCAGCAACGGAATCGCAAGAAAGAATCGTCCAAATTTCAGTAAATGGCTCATTTATAGTTTGTCCGGTGCTGCAATTAGAGCACGCCGGCTCGCTTGGAAAACGCCGATTTACAAGGGAAAAGTGGCTATCCCAGACTTCGCCGAAGTGGATATTGACTCACCCCGCGTTCTAAAGCAGACGCCGGCCTCAGAGTCTGGCGCCGGGCCGCCAGAAACGATGTGTCAAAGCTTTTTCGTTCTGCATCCAAGCAAAACGAAGAATGGAGGGCGCAATGAAAGCAATGGAAAGCAAAGTCATGCGCGCGATGCGGCTCGCGAATACGTCCACAGGCAAGCCGCAATTTACCGAAGCCGAAGTGCCGCAGCCAAAGCCCGGCTCCGGCGAAGTGTTAGTTCGCGTTCACGCCGCCGGCGTCACGGCGAGCGAAGTGATCTGGCAGCCAACGACAAATACAAAAGACGGCGGCCCGCGCAGCAACGCGATTCTCGCCCACGAGTTCAGCGGCACAATTGCCGCCACAGCCTCCGACGTCCGCGATTTTCGCACCGGCCAGGAAATCTACGGCATGAATGACTGGTACGCCGAGGGTGCGCTCGCTGAATATTGCGTCACGCAACCGGCCAGCATCGCGCTCAAACCCAAAAACATCACGCATGCGGAAGCCGCCACCGTCCCAATTTCTGCCTTAACCGCATGGCAGGGCCTCATCGATCGCGCCGAGCTTCGCCCCGGCCAGCGCCTGCTCATTCATGGCGCTTCCGGCGGAGTCGGCAGCTTCGCCGTCCAACTCGCCCACGACCGCGGCGCTTACATCATCGCCACAGCCTCGGCCCGCAATCGCGACTTCGTCAAACAACTCGGCGCCAACGAATTCATTGATTACACCTCGCAGCGTTTCGACGAACTCGTCAGCGACATCGACGTCGTCTTCGATTGCGTCGGCGGCGAGACGTTCGAGCGTTCCTTCCGCGTCATCAAGCCCGGCGGGCGCGTCATCACAATCGCCGCCAGCGCAGAAGCCGAAGCCGCCACCGACGAGCGCAAGAAAAGCGCTTTCTTCATCGTCGAGCCGAATCAGAACCAACTCATCGAAGTCGCAAAGCTCATCGAGTCAGGCAAGTTGAAACCATTCGTCGATGCCGTCGTCCCCCTCGAAAATGCAGCCGCCGCCTACGACGGCTCCCTCAAGACCCGTCAAGGCCGCGGAAAAATCGCCATCGAAATCGTCGGCGCATAGTCCGCGCAGACCAGTCAAAGTCTGCACAAACTCCACCGTTCGTAATCTCACCCTCCATACCGTTCGCGGATCACCACCCCCTGTCTTTCTCCGCGCCCTCAGCGTTCTCTGCGCCTCTGCGTTATCCTTTTCTTCTCTTCAACTTACGCCGACGAGTCCATCCCAACTAGACTTCGCCCCCAAAATCTGCGAGCATTTTAACCTGCAAAGGTCAGACATCACCCTTTCATGAGCAGCATCCCGACTAACCCTGCTGCGCCTCGCAGCCGCGGCAACGGCGTTCCGCGCGTCATCGTAGCCACCACTGCGCTGCTGACGTTCATCTCTTTTTGGCGCGCCGCCGCCATCGTTCTAAACGATTTGGCGTCCTCCGCCTATTACGCGGGCGGCGAAGCCGAGGGCTTCATCGGCAAGACCGCTCCCTGGTTCATCCTCGCGATCATGCTTTTCTCGTACGCCGTTCGCGCGGTCTACGTCGAAAGCTGCAGCATGTTCGTCCGCGGGGGCGTTTATCGCGCGGTCAAACAGTCCCTCGGCGGCGCGCTCGCCAAATTCAGCGTTTCCGCGTTGATGTTCGACTACATCCTCACCGGCCCGATCAGCGGCGTCGCCGCGGGCCAGTATCTCGCTGGATTGATGAGCGAGCTCTCCGTCTACTTCAAACTCAGCGGCCCGTTCTCCGAGCACACCATCGGCGGCATCTCCGCGACCTTCGCCGTCATGGTCACCGTTTACTTCTGGTGGGAAAACACCAAGGGCGTCTCCGAATCCAGCGAAAAAGCCCTCCATATCATGAAGCTGGTCACCGTCATGGTGGTCATCCTCATCGGCTGGTGTACCTACACCGCGATTCTCCGCCACTCTTCGCTGCCGCCGTTTCCGGTTCCAGCCAACATTCACCTGACCAAAGACGCGCTCGGCTGGCTGGCCCACAGCAGCCTGCCCCACATGTTTGGCATCATCGCCATCTTCATCGCGCTGGGCCACTCCGTTCTCGCCATGAGCGGCGAAGAGTCTCTCGCACAGGTCTACCGCGAAATCGAAAGCCCCAAGCTGCCCAACCTCAAAAAAGCGGGCATGGTCATTTTCATCTACAGCTTGGTCTTCACCTCGCTGGTTTCGTTTTTCGCCGTAATGATCATCCCGGACGACGTACGCCAGGGTTTCCTCGAAAACCTGATCGGCGGCCTCGCGATGAATCTTGCCGGGCCGTTCATTGCCCGCCTGATCTTCCACGGCTTCGTCGTCGTCGTCGGCACGCTGATTCTCGCCGGCGCCGTCAACACCGCGATCGTTGGCTCCAATGGCGTCCTCAATCGCGTTTCCGAAGACGGCGTCCTCAGCGAGTGGTTTCGCCAGCCGCACCCCAAATTCGGCACCAGCTATCGCATCATCAACATCGTCGTCATCCTGCAAATCGCGACGATCGTTATCAGCCGCGGCGACGTCACCTTCCTCGCCAACCTCTACGCCTTCGGCGTGATCTGGAGCTTCGCGATGAACGGCCTCGCCGTTCTCGTCCTCCGTTACACCAATCCCGGCGAGCGCGAATTTCAAGTGCCGTTCAATCTGCGCATCCGCGGTGTGCAAGTTCCCATCGGCCTCAGCATCATCACGTTGACCCTCTTCCTCATCGCCATCGTCAACCTCTTCACCAAGCCCATCGCGACGATGGCCGGCGGCGTCTTCTCGATCTTGCTTTACATCGTATTCACCATCTCCGAGCGTCGCGGCCGCAATCGCGGCGTCACTCACGTCGAGATGGATCAGTTCAACCTAGAACTCGAAGGTGAACTCAGCCCCGAAGCCGTCGGCGCGCGTCCCGGCAACATCCTCGTTCCCGTCAGCAACCACTTCAATCTCTATCACCTCGGCAATGTCTTGGATCGTTTAAAACCCGGCCGCCGCGACGTCGTCGTTCTCCACGTCCGCTTGCTGCGCCGCTCCGGCTCCGGCGAAAACGAACTCGAAGCCGATCAGCTCTTCGGCAGCATCGAACAGCACCTTTTCTCGCAAGCGCTTTCGATGGCCGAAAAGCGTGGCAAATCGATTCGCCTCGCGGTCGTCGCCGCCAACGATCTCTGGGACGGTATTCTTCGTGCCGCCACGTCGCTCCAATCCAGCACCATCGTCGTCGGCCATTCGGCGAAAGAAGTCACCGAAGAGCAAGCCCGCCAAATCGGCGAAGCCTGGGAAAAACTCGGCGATCAAAAGCCCCAGTTCAACCTCGAAATTCATATGCCCAACGGGGACAAGATCTACAAAGTCCTCGGTCCCCACGCCCCCAATCTCACGGCGAACGAAGTTCACCTTTTGCATCGATTGTGGCTGCGCTTCAGCGAAGTCTTGGCAGGTGCCGAGCTACACCACCACGACGTAGTCCACTTCGCATTGGAAGAAGTACAAAAAGAACTCGACGAAGGCGAAGAAGACGAAGTCGTCGCGCGCCTCCGCGCCCACCTCGAAGCCAACCAAAGTAAGCGCAGCAAATCCAAGCTCTAGCGTCGTCACCTGGCACTACGCCGTTGTAGCGGCGACTTTACGTCGCCATCTCGATTTTTCTTGGTAGCGCCGGCTTGTCCTGAGCCGCGAAGGGCTTCCAGCCGGCGGTTTTTCTTGCGCAGGCACTGCTGCCTGTGTTCTCGGACGCCCGCCTCGTTCAAAACACAAAAGGCGAAATACGCCCGCAGGCATCTTTCGCCTTCTCGATCAATCGCAAGTTTGCGAAACCACTCTTTGCAAGGTCCGTCATGTAGGGGCGCAGCATGCTGCGCCCCATGTCCGCAAGATCGTAGCGTCTTGAGCGCTTTCAGCTACGCCAACTGCGTCGTGCAATGCCCGCACTTCTTCGCCGCAATCGGAATGCTCATCGCACACTGCGGGCAATCCTTTGTCGTCGCCGGTGCCGGCGGCGCAGGCTTATTCGTCCATTTGTGAATGATTTGAATGATGACGAACACGCAAAACGCCACAATCAGAAAGTTGATCACCGTATTGATGAATATGCCGTAGTTCAATGTGGCCGCATTGTGTGCTTTCGCCTCCGCCAAAGTCGCATACGGCGTGTCGGTCAAATTAACGAAAAGCCCCGAGAAATCCACATGGCCGAGGGCTTTGCCGATCGGCGGCATCAACACATCATCGACCATCGACGAAACGATTTTCCCAAACGCAGCGCCGATGATGACGCCGACGGCCAAGTCCACTACGTTCCCGCGCATTACAAATGCTTTGAAATCCGATCCCATGGACATAGTCGATCTCCTTAATTGAGCGCTGTAAGTAAGACACTCCGCCAAGTGTGGCGCGGATTATTCACGAATCGAACGTGGCAGTCCAGCAGGGAATTGCGCAAAAACAATTGCAGCTACGCGTAGTTCTGGTACGTGTGAAAGCGACTTGGCAACAGCGGCGAGATCAACGTGGTTTGAGAATGAGTCCGATACCGACGAGCCCGCGCAGCGCAAGAATCACGCCTGCAACCGCGAATAATTTTCCAATCATCACAAACGGCGCGTGCGCGATCCCGAGCATCAGAATCCCCAACAGGATTAGCGAGACGCCACGAGTCCACCGCTCTCCGCGCATCCAGCCGCGCCCAGGTCTCGCGAACGCATACGCTCCCCACGCAATCAGCGCGACCGCTAGAATCATCCACGTCGGTTTTCGCGGATCGGCAAAAATCTGATTCGTCAGCCCCAGCCACACCACCAGCCCGCCGAGCAGCACAAAAATCAGCTCGATCACCACCCGAATCAACTGCTCCGGCCGCAGCATCCGAAATCATCTCCAAATTTGTAGGGGCGCAGCACGCTGCGCCCCATGTCCGCAAGATCTCAACCTCTGAATCCCGGCGTCGTCGTCAATCATAACGACGAACGCCCGTATCCTGTCGCCGTCCCTACTGCACCCGCTCGATCCTCACCTTCATTGTCACCGGCGTCTTCGGCCTGTCCCCAGAATCCCGCGGCACCTTCGAAATCTTGTCCGCCACATCCTGTCCCTCGACAACTTCGCCAAAGATCGAATGCTTATTGTCGAGCCACGGCGTCGCAGCAACCGTCAAAAAGAACTGGCTCCCATTCGTTCCCGGCCCGGCGTTCGCCATCGACAACTTGCCCGCCTTCGAATGCTTCAATGACGGATGAAACTCATCCCCAAATTTATATCCCGGTCCGCCGCGCCCGCTGCCTTCCGGGCAGCCCCCCTGAATCATGAAATCCGGAATCACGCGGTGAAACACCAGCCCGTCGTAAAACGGGCGCTTTTCCTTCTTGCCCGTGCGCTCGTTCGTGAATTCTTTCGTGCCTTCGGCCAGCCCGACAAAATTCGCAACCGTGTTCGGCGCCTCCTTCTCAAGCAATCGCACCACGATGTCACCTTGCGATGTCTCGAAAATGGCGTACGTTCCTGCGGGGCGTGTCATGAAGTCTCCTTGTTTGGTCAGTCGATTCATCGTACACGACGAGCCACACTCACGCCAATTGGCCAGAACGATCGCGGACCGCGCAAACTTGCGAGTATCCGTTCGATTGTCATCCCGAACGAATTGAGGGATCTGCTTTTGCTTTTTTAGCAGCGGCAACACTGTCCGCTAGTCAGGAGTGCCTATGGCGCCGCAGCCACCGGCGGATTCTGCGCGTGCGGGGTCAGCTTCTTCACCACAAATTCCTGCAACAAATTCGTCATCGCATTCGCGCCAATTCCTACCAGCGCATTCTCAAATGTGAGTTCCGCACCGTTGCGATCGACTTTCGCATAATACAGATTCGAAATTCCACCCGCCGCTATCGACCCCAGTATGCTCGAATACGCCGGCTGCCACTTCCCGTTGTCGCCTTTGCAGATCACCGCATTTGCTAGCGCATACAGCGCGCGCGATTTCTTGCTCCCCGTCCCCTTGTAAAAATATCTTGGATCCTGCTTGAACACCGTCGGCAAAATCGCTCCGCCGATGAACGTCGCACTCGCCCCGTCCGCATACGCTGCGCCAAATCGCTTGCCGTAGCCTTGCGCGCCCTGGCCGTATCCTTCAAACGCATGCTGCGACTGCTCGATCCCCGCAATCGCACCGGTGAGCGCAAAGTTCACAGGATCAAGCGTCGTCTTCCACGCCAATTCGAATTTCTGCTTCGCCGTCAGCGGCGCCGCATCCGATACATAGCTCACATAAAAATTCGGCACAAATCCCAGCACCCGCTGCTTCTCCTGCTCCTTAATTTCGGCCTCGGCGATTTCGATTTGCGACATGTTCACGCGCACTTCGGTCATCTCCGTCGCCAGCATGAGAGAGACCTGCGGCACCGAATAGTTTTCTCCGTCGTGCAGCAACCCCGATGTTCCCTGCGATGTAAATCCCGGAGACGAAATCGTCAGCTGAAACTCGCCCGCTTTCACATTGGTGAAAGTAAACCGCCCGTTCTCGTCCGAATAGGTCTCGTCGGTCGATTGATCCACCCGCGTGATCGTGACCTTCGCCCCGACCACAGGCGCCCCGGTCACGTCGATGACCGAGCCGGAAATCGTGCCAGGGACGGCTCTCACCTGGTTGGACCGCGCAGGTGTGTCGGGAGCCGCCAACGCGGCTGGTGTCGCCACTGCGTCCGGATCGCTAGCGGCTTGCTGAGAGGCCGGCTCCTGCGCAAACGCCGCGCCAGCGAAAGCGGTCAGAAGAAATGTCGCTGCAAAAATCGCGAGCGCGAGCTTGCCAGTGAAGCGGCGCAATGCGGGTATCGAGTGGTCGAGCAGAGGTTGGCGTGCGCCCATGAGCGTGAAATCCCAGACCTTTTCTTTATAACGTTCGGTATCGCAAGGAACAAGGATCGCGTCTGGGAAGATGCCCAAGCCGTTTCCTGTACCGGTGGCCATGACCCACCACACCCCTGGCCACGCAAATGTGATGCACGTTTGATGCGCCGCGTTGACGAAAAATTTCAATTCGATGAATGCAAGACAACTCAATTTCGCGAACGGTTCCATACAGGAATCTGTAGTCATCCGATTTACGCGCGCGCTACGCGGTTTGTTCCGCTGTGCCGATTGCAAGCACGCTGCCAAGACAAATTTTTGACGCCAACTGTGTATTTCTCTCCACGACATTCAATTTCTTGTAACCCCACGTTCATCCCTCGTCGCTACCGTCCCAGAGTCCCTGGAGTAGCTGAAAAAAATCAAAATCGGAGGGTAAATGAGGGGGAATCTCGGGATGTTTCGAGGGTTCGTTTTCGCGGGCTTGGCTGCATTCGCCACGATGGCAGTTGCGCCGCGTGCCAGCGCACAGGTGCTGCTGGCAGAAGGGCAGCTCACTGGATCAAAGGCCGGCTCCTATACCGATCTGTCGGGTCTGAAAGGCACGCTTGAAAATGGCGCGCCCGCGAACTTGCTCGGTGGGCTCGGATCGGCAATCACGTACGTGAACGGCAACACTTTTCTCGCTTTGCCCGATCGCGGGCCGAACGCCGTTGAGTATAACGACGCGATCGACAACACGGTTTCTTACATCAATCGCTTTCACACGGTCGAGATGGATCTCGCGCCGAACAAGTCGGGTTCGGGGCTGCCATTCAATCTGACGCCGGTGCTGAAGCAAACCACGCTGTTGCATTCGTTGCTCCCCCTGGCTTACGGTTCTGGCGGCTCGGCAGCAGGCGGCGTGGGGTCCGGCGCGCCCGCACAAAATAATTTCCTGCGCCACTATTTCACTGGTCGCTCCGACAATTTCGATCCCAACTTCAATTCCGGCTTCCCGTTCAACGCGCGCTTCGACACCGAAGGCATCCGCATCTCCAACGATGGCCTCACCGTTTTTATTTCCGATGAATACGGCCCGTACATCTATCAGTTCCTGCGTGCTACCGGCGAGCGCATTCGCACGTTCCAGCTCCCCAGCGCGTTCTACGTCAAGAATCTCAGCTCAGTGGGAGCCACCGAAATCGCCAACAACACGAGCGGCCGCGTCGCCAACAAAGGGATGGAAGGCCTCGCCATCACTCCCGACGGGCGCACGCTGGTCGGCATCATGCAGAACGCGCTGATCCAGGACGCGGGCGCAGCACCGAAACTGCTCCGCATCGTCACGATCGACATCGCGTCGGGCCAGGTCACGCACCAGTTCGGCTACAACCTCACCGACGGTAGTGGCGTCAGCGAAATCACCGCGCTCAACGAACACGAATTCCTGGTCGATGAGCGCGATGGCAAAGGCCTGGGCGACGGCAGCAAGGCGAAAATCAAGCGCATCTTCAAGATCGACCTCGCCGGCGCCACCGACATCTCCCAGCTCGATCCGCTGACGGCATCGAACAACGCGGTGTCGAAGACGCTCTTCCTCGATCTCGTTGCGCTTCTCACGGCCAACGGCACCGATGTCACGCAGATTCCGTCGAAGATCGAAGGCATCTCGTTCGGTCCCGACGTGGAATATCAGGGCCAGAAGATTCACACCTTCTGGATCGCCAACGACAACGACTTCGTTCAGGACGAGAGTGGCCCGAATGTTTTCTACGTCGTTGGCATCACCGACGCCGAACTGGGCGGCTCAAAGTACGTGCCGCAAATCGTCCGTCCATTTCCTTTCTTTTTCTAAACTGACCAACAAACCTTTAACATCGAACAACGAAGGCGCCTTTCACAGGGCGCCTTCTTTTTTGCGGCCCAATCCCTCATTCGTGGCGTAGGGCTCGGAGCGGATCGATGGTGCTTGCACGGCGCGCTGGGATGAAGCCGGAGAATGCGGCCACCGCGGCGAGAATCGCGAGGGCGGCCAGTCCCGTCGAGATATCAGTCGGGGTTACGCCATAAAGCTGTGAGGTGACGTAGCGGCTGAGCATGTACGAGATGGGAAAGCCGATTGCGATGCCGATGGTGACGAGGATCATCGTTTCGCGAAGGACGAGCCAGAGCACCGATGCCTTGCGCGCGCCGAGGGCCATGCGCACGCCGATTTCTTTCGTGCGGCTGGCGACGGAGAATGCGACGACGCCGTAGAGGCCGAGAGCGGCGAGCGCCGTGGCTACGATTCCAAACACAACCGAAAGAGACGCGATCAGGCGTTCCGTGTTCAGAACTTCGTCGAGCTGGGTGTCGAGGGTCTTCATCTGGAAGACGGGCAGTGAAGGATCGAGCTTCGCGATGATCGAGCGCATTGCCGGAAACAGGGCTTTTGATTCCGAGGCTGCTCGCACGTAGAACGTAGCTTGCAACACCATCGGAGCTTCGTACTCGGCGAAAT
Source organism: Candidatus Acidiferrum sp. (assembly GCA_036266605.1). Lineage (GTDB taxonomy): Bacteria > Acidobacteriota > Terriglobia > Acidiferrales > UBA7541 > Acidiferrum. The sequence goes on from DATAMU010000217.1 coordinate 10,446, forward strand.
AAATCTCTCGGCGGGCTTGTTCGCGCGGGCTGCGATACGTAGCGTTTTCGACGACGCCGACGATTTGAAACTTCGGTTCGTCCTGGAGAAGGTTGTGGGCGTAGTGGCCGACGGCGCTTCGCGCGTCTCCGAAATAATGCTCCGCGAAGTTCCGGTTTACGATGCATACCGTTGGCACGTGTTTCAGATCTTGTCCCCGGTTGCGATCTTCGTCGTTAAAATCGCGCCCGGCGACCATCGGGATGCCCATCGTTTTGAAATATTCGGGCGACACGATGTTGTTTGTAGCATCCATGTCCTCGCCGTCTTTCACTGTGTGACCGACGACGTTGATGCTCCCGCTCCATTCATAGCCACGGAGGAGCGGCACGACCGAAAACGCGGCGGAGGTTACACCTGGTGTTGCGCGAATTTCGTTGAGCGCGTTTTTGTACAAGGCTTGAGCCGTGGAGCCTGTGTATCGGGCGCCGCGCGGATCGATCCCGAACGTCACGAGGTTGTCGATATCCTTCATGCCCAGGCCCGCGTTTTTCAGGTTATAGAGAGTTCTCGCAAACAGGCCAGCACCGACGAGTAGAAGAAACGAAAGGGCGACCTGCGCAGTGACCAGGATTCGGCGCAACCGCGCCGATCGGCCGCCGCTGACGATCGCGGCGTCTTTGAGCGTGGATGAGATGTCGAGGCGCGTTCCTTGAAGCGCGGGCGCAAGTCCGAACAGCAAGCCGGTGGCGAGTGCCACGACGACGCTAAAAGCAAGAATGCGCGTGTCTGGATGCGCGTGGAGCATCACCATCGTTCCCTGGTCGGGCATCATCGCCAGCAGCGCGCGAATCGCCGATTCCGACAAGAGCAGACCTAGCGCGACGCCCGCGCCTGCGAGCATCATGCTTTCCACGAGCAAACTCCGAATCAAGGTCCATCGGCCTGCGCCGATGGCGAGACGTACGGCAATTTCTTTCTGACGCGCCGTAGCACGCGAGACCAATAGGCTCGCGACATTCGAGCAGGCCACGAGCAGAATTAGCCCGGCCATACACATGAGGACGATAAGGGCGGTGGAGAACTGTCCGCGCATGTCGGAATAGCCGGTCGAGGCTGTTTCGACAGACAGCGTGCGCTTAAAAAATAGAGAGCGGTCGTACGCAGAAATTTTCGAGAATTGGGGATCCGCCGTGTCCGTTGACTCGGCTTCGAGCGATTGCCGGAAGAGCGGCTGCAATGCGGCGCGTGCGGACTCCGCTGTGAATCCCGGGGCGAGGCGCGCGAAGGCATGGATCCATTGCGTGCGGCGACTGGTCAGCGATTCGCCGTCGGTTGGGAGAACCGGAAGCATGAGAAAGGGAATGCGCATGTGTGGCGACCGAGCAGGGTCGACTCCTGCGAAGCCCGCAGCCGAAACGCCCACAATCTCCATCGGGTAATTGTTGACGAGAATTTTTTTGCCGACGACTTTCGGATCGCCGCCAAATCGGGCCTGCCAGTAGCTGTAGCTCAAGACGACCGAAGGATGGCCGGAGTAGACCTGGTCGTCCGACGACGAATGAAAGACGCGGCCGATGGCCGGTTTGACGCCAAGTGTGTCGAAATAATTTCCGGAAACGAGCTCAACGTTTGGGCTGTCGGTGACGCCATCGATGGTGACCGTTTCATAGGTGTTGTAGGCGCACATCACGGATTCGAGCGCGGGAGATTTGCGCAAGTCGCCGCAGAAGGGATAGGAGACGACACGGTTGCCGTTGTTGTTGCCGAAGTTTTGTCCTTCGGGCCAGATCATCACGAGGCGTGAAGGATCTTTTACGGGCAGGAGGCGAAGGACGAGTTGATCGAGCAGAGTGAAGACGGCGGTGTTTGCGCCGATGCCGATCGCGAGCGTGGCGATCGCGACCGTAGTGAAGAGTGGATTGTGGCGAAGCTGTCGCGCGCCGTAGCGGATGTCGCGCCAAAGAGTTTCCAGCCAGTTGACGGTTTGGGTTTCGTGGCGGTCTTCGTGGAGGACGGCGAGATTTCCGAACTGGCGCCGCGCGGCGGCCATCGCGTCGGTGCGCGACATACCTTGGGCGACGAAGCGGTCGGAGAGTTGCTGCAAGTGATCGCGAATTTCGTCGTCGATTTCGACGTCTTGTTGTTCGCGCGTTTCCTCTTTTGCGAACAGCCGGCCGAATTTTGCGGAGAGCTTGCGGAGTTGGGCGATCACGATTGATTTCCTTGGAGGCGAATGGATTGGAGTGAAGCGTACGGATCGTTGGGTGGTTCGGTTGGGGAAAAACCGCACCCTCCTAAAACCGGGAGGGTGCGGCACCCTGGCTGGGTTGTGGCGAACGCGAGGCCGCGGATCACGGCTTTTCTCCTTCGAGTTTCAGAACGCGGCCGATCACGCCGGCGATGCGTTCCCACTCTTCGGTTTCGAGCGCGAGCTGTTTCGAGCCTTCCGTGGTGATCGCGTAGAACTTCGCTTTGCGGTTGTTGTCGGAGGCGCCCCAGCTGGCGGAGATCCAGCCTTGCTGCTGGAGGCGGAGCAGGGAAGTGTAGACGGTGCCTTCGTTCAATTTCAGAACGTCCTCGCTGACTTGCTCAATGCGGCGGGCGATGCCGAAGCCGTGTTGCGGGCCGAGGGCGTGGAGCGTTTTGAGAACCATGAGGTCGAGGGTGCCTTGGAGGACGTCGGATTTTTTGGTCACGGATGGTTTTCCTTTGGACATGCCAAAGAAGATAGAGGCGCTCCTTTGGAATGTCCATATGAAAGACGAAGAGGCGCGGAAAAAGTTCCGTGCCAATTTGGGATGGAGAGGTGTATACCCCCTATTTTTTGAAAGAGTGCAGAAGTGCTTGAGATTGTGTGGGTTGCAGATAATACGGAAAATGGGAGTGTGGAAGCTGTTGGATTGATGAGGGTTACGCGAGGGCGTACTTCGAGTAAATGCGGTTGTGGCGAGGCATGTTGTGTGGACTCGACTGGAGTGAAGGGAAAGGCGCGGAGGTAG
>DATAMU010000218.1:0-3000 GCA_036266605.1 Candidatus Acidiferrum sp.
CGGAAAGTTCGAAAAAACACGGTGCGAGCGATCGTAGTGACAGGTGTCGCGGTGATGGCGATGTGCCTCGCACCGGCGCTGCGCGCGCAAGATTCCCTCGAAAAGCTCTCCACCGACTTTTGGACTTGGCGCGCCGAAACGGCCCCGTTCAACGACGACGACATTCCGCGCATGGAGCGCCCCGCGAATCTGAAACAGTCGTGGTCTGCGGCCACGCTCACAAAACAACGCGCCGACTTGACAGTACTCGAAGCCCGCTACAAAAAGCTCGACGCCACAAAGTGGCAAGTACCCCAGCAGGTCGATTACCGGCTGATCGGCTCCGCGATCGCCCGCGTCCGCTGGGAACTCGACTACAACAAGCGCTACCAGACCGATGCGACGTTCTACGTCGATCAGGCGATGAGCCCGATCGTACAAACGATCCTGCCGATTCCGCCATTCGACAAAGCTCGCAGCGGCAATCTCATCGCCAGCGTCCAAAACGTACCTTCCGTAATCACCGACGCCGAGGCAAATCTTCAGAAACCGTGCGCGCCATTCGCCAAGCTCGCCATCGAGTCGCTGACCGACATTCGCACGCAGCTCTGGGACATGGCGCACGACGTCACCCCGCAGCTCAAAGGAGATAACCTCCAGGAACTATCGCCCGCCGTCGAGCGCGCCGCCGCCTCGCTCGAAAGCTATCGCGAGTGGCTCAAGCAGCGTGTAGCGACGATGCCGCCGTGCTCGCCGATCGGCCGCGACGCCTACACATTTTTCCTGAAAAACGTCGCGCTCTATCCGTATTCGCCCGATCAGTTGCTCGAAATCGCTAGCCAGGAATGGGCACGCGCGGTATCGGCGGAAGAAATCGAGCACCAACGCAACAGCGAACTGCCCGCGCTGAAACCGTATCCGACGCTTGACGATCAGCTGCAAGCCACGGCGAATCTCGAAAGTGCGGTCCGGCATTTTCTAACGCGCCAGGAACTTCTCACTGTTCCGCTGGACATGCCGCACTACACCGCGAAACCGATTCCGACGTATTTGCAAGGTCTCGGTAATTTTGGCGAGCTCGACGATTTTACCGGGCCGTCGCGCTTGACGCAGGACGCGGTTCGCTGGACCGAAAAGCCGTCGCTGAATCCAGGCTATTTCGAAGGCGCCTCACAGCGCGATCCACGTCCGCTGATTGTTCACGAAGGTGTGCCCGGACACTACATGCAGCTCTGGCTCTCGTGGAAGAATCCCGATCCGATCCGCCGGCACTATTACGATTCCGGAGCGAACGAAGGCATCGGCTTTTACGCCGAAGAAATGATGCTGCTCGCGGGACTGTTTGATGATTCGCCACACACGCGCGAAATGATTTACAACTTCATGCGTCTTCGCGCGCTTCGCGTCGAAGTCGATGTGAAACTTGCGCTCGGCCAGATGAACAACGAACAAGCCGCCGCGTATCTTGCGAAATCAGTGCCGATGAATCCAAAGACTGCGCAGGCGGAAGCCGCTCTTTTCGCCACGCAACCCGGCCAGGCGATTTCGTATCAGACAGGGAAGATTCAGATCATGAAGTTCCTGGCCGATGCTCGCGCCAAGGCCGGAGATAAGTTCGATCTGAAAGCGTTCCACGATTTCGTCTGGAGCAACGGCAATGTCCCCATCGAATTGCAGCGCGCGGAATGGTTCGGCGATTCGCCTCTCGCGCCTGCGGCCGCTCTGACAAAGGCGACGGCGCATAGCAACGACGAAGCAGCACCAAAGAAAAAAGCTCCGGCTGCTGCGGCGCCAACTGCCGCCAAGCCGAAACCGAACTAACCGAGTTTAGTTTGTTGCGTCGATGACGCACGGAAATCCAACCATGGCCCTCGATCCAAAACGTACCGTCGCCGAACTGAAGGAACTTCGCGCACTGACTGGTGACGCCAACGGCGCGCAGCGTGTCGCGTGGACCGATACGTGGCTGAAGGCCCGCGAATGGTTCGCCGCGAAAGTTCGTACGCTTCCGGTCGAGCATCACTACGACTCCGCCGGAAATAATTGGGTTACGCTCAAAGGCGCTTCCGAAAAATCGTTGCTCATCGGTGGACATCTCGATTCCGTTCCGAACGGTGGCTGGCTCGATGGCTCACTCAACGTTCTCGCCGGACTCGAAATCCTGCGCCGTATCGCCGCGCAATATAACGGCAGGCCCCCAGTCACAGTGAAGCTTGTCGATTGGGCGGACGAAGAAGGCGCGCGCTTCGGCCGCAGCCTGCTTGGCTCGTCGGCGTTTGCGGGTACGGCGAGCGTCGCTGCGGATCGCATCCGTACCGATCGCGACGGCGTAAGAATGGAAGATGCCTTGCGCCGTTGCGGCGTTGAAATGGATCGCTTTGGAGAGGCGACCGAAGGACACAAAAACGCCTCCGCTTACATCGAACTGCACATCGAGCAAGGACCCGTGCTCGAACGAATGAATATTCCGCTCGCGACGGTGCTGGGCACAAAAGGCGTCGAGCGTCATGCCATCACATTTCACGGGCAGGAAGCCCACTCCGGCTCAACGCCGATGAACGCGCGCCACGATGCGCTCGCCGCCGCGGCAAAACTTGCGCTCGAAATTCGCACCATCGCCGGCAAACATTCCGATTCCGTCTGCACCATGGGCAGTGTCAAAACATTTCCAGGAATCGTGACCGCCGTCGTCGGCCGCTGCGAAACCGCGCTCGATCAGCGTGACCTCGATCCCACTGTCCTCGCACAGATGTATCGCGAAGCGCGTGAAGCGAGCGAACGTTTCGCCGCCGAAGAAAAATGCACCGTCGAATGGTCGCGCATCTGGAGTATCGAGCCCATTGCGTTCCATCCGCGCCTGCTCGAACTCTGCGATTCCGCAATCTGCGAAGTCACTGGCGCATCGCAGGCCCATCGCATGCCCTCCGGCCCGCTGCACGACGCTGCGGAAGTTTCCCGCGTCGGAATTCCGACCGTGATGATGTTCGTCCAATCGCTCGGCGGCATCAGCCACAACAAAGT
>DATAMU010000219.1:0-6867 GCA_036266605.1 Candidatus Acidiferrum sp.
CAGCGCCTCCACGCTCGACATGGTCAACGACCTGAAAGCGACTCTGAACAGCTACCGGTCGTCGCTGCCAGAAGGTCTCAAGCTCACGATGTTCTTCGATCAATCGCTCTACGTTCGTGCGTCGATCGAAGGCGTGCTGCGCGAAGCCCTCATCGCCGCTTGCCTCACCGCCATCATGATTTTGCTGTTCCTCGGCAACTGGAAGAGCACGCTCATCATTGTCGTGTCGATTCCGCTTTCGATCCTCGTCAGCGTCCTGCTCCTCAGCGCGCTTCACGAAACCATCAACATCATGACCCTCGGTGGCCTGGCGCTCGCTGTCGGCATTCTCGTGGACGACGCTACCGTCGAAATCGAAAATATCAATCGCAACCTCGCGATGGGCAAAGAGACGGTCCAGGCGATTCTCGACGGCGCGCAACAAATCGCCGTCCCGGCGTTCGTCTCTACCCTTTGCATCTGCATCGTGTTCCTGCCGATGTTCTTTCTCTCCGGCGTCGCAAGATATCTCTTCGTCCCGCTCGCCGAAGCCGTTTCGTTCGCGATGCTGGCCTCTTACATGTGGTCGCGAACCATCGTTCCGACGATGGCGATGTATCTCCTCAGCGCGGAAGACGAATACATCCCCGAAGAGCATCGCGGAGAAAAACAGGGCTTCTTCCGCCGCTACCAACAAAAATTTGAGCATCGTTTCGAACAGGCGCGCAACGCTTACCGTCGCGCGCTCGGTGCCGCCCTCGATGTTTCTGTTGGATTTGCCGCATGCTTTCTGATTTTCTGCGTGCTCTCGGGCGGATTGATTTTCGTCCTTGGCCGCGATTTCTTCCCGAAGGTGGACGCCGGCCAGATTCGCCTTCACTTCCGCGCGCGCACGGGCCTGCGCATCGAAGAAACCGCTCGACTTTCCGATCAAATCGACGCGGCAATCCGCGAAATGATCCCGAAAAAAGAGCTGACGACGCTCCTCGACAATCTTGGCGTTCCGTACAGCGGCATCAACCTCAGCTATAGCAATTCCGGCACCTTCGGTACCGCCGACGGCGAAATTCTCGTCCAACTCAGCGAAGACCACGGCCCCACCGCCGACTACATCAACGAAATGCGTTCGCAGTTGCCGCAGCGATTTCCCGGTGTCCAGTTTTTCTTTCAGCCCGCCGACATCGTCACGCAGATCTTGAACTTCGGCTCGCCCGCGCCGATCGACATTGCCATCACCGGTAGCAATACCAATGGAAACTTCGCGGTCGCGCAAGGAGTCGCGGCCCGCCTGCGCCACGTTCCCGGCGCTGTTGACGTTCACGTGCAACAGGCGCTCGACGAGCCCACGCTCCACCTCGACATCGATCGCACCCGCGCGCAAGCTGTCGGCCTGCAAGCCAAGGACGTCGCGCAAAACCTGCTGGTCTCTCTCAGTTCCAGCTTCCAGACCGCTCCGGCCTTCTGGCTCGATCCCAAGAACGGCGTCAGCTACAACGTCGCCGTGCAGACTCCGCAGTATCGCGTGGATACCTATCAAGCGCTCCTGAACACGCCCGTCACCTCCGCGTCGCCGACCGTTCCTTCGCAAATCATCGGCAACCTCACCACCACCTCCACAACATCGCGCCCCGCCGTCGTGAATCACTACAACGTCCAGCGCATGATCAACGTCTACGCAGCCGTCAACGGTCGCGATCTCGGTAGCGTCGCCGATGAAGTGCAAGACATCGTAAAAGACGCTGAACCGAAACTTCCACGCGGCAGTCATATCGTTGTGCGCGGCCAAGTGAAGACGATGAAGGCATCGTTCGAGGGACTCGCCATCGGTCTGGTCGGCGCGATTGTGCTTGTCTACCTGTTGATCGTCGTCAACTTCCAGTCTTGGCTTGATCCGTTCATCATTATTACGGCGCTCCCCGGCGCTCTGGCCGGCATCTGCTGGATGCTGTTGATCACCCGCACCACCCTCAGCGTTCCATCGCTCACCGGCGCGATCATGAGCGTCGGCGTCGCCACGTCGAACAGCATTCTGATGGTGTCCTTCGCGCGTGAACAGCTCAACGAAGGCAAGTCGGCGCGTGAAGCCGCGCTCGAAGCGGGATTCGTGCGTATGCGCCCCGTCGTCATGACCGCGCTTGCCATGATTATCGGCATGGTGCCGATGGCGATAGGCCTCGGCGAAGGTGGCGAGCAGAACGCACCACTCGGCCGCGCCGTCATCGGTGGATTGCTTTTCGCCACGATCGCAACCTTGTTCTTCGTTCCCGTTGTGTTCTCAATCATTCATGGACGCCGCGAACGTAAGCGCGCCCGCGAAGAGGAATCGGGATTGTCGCCCGCAACGGCGTAAAGATATACCGACTCTCACCCTCCATTTTGGAGGACGAGCGCACGGCAGGGAATTTAAAGGGATTAACGGCCTGAAAGACCCAGCGTTTTACACTATGGCCGACGCAAAGCGGAGCAAAGAATGACCACTACGGAAACTCGACCTCATTACGATCAGGAATACGGCACGCATTCGCAGTATCACGAGCCCGAAAAGAAGAGCCGCCTCTTCTTCGTCCTCGTGGTCATCGTGCTCGTATTGCTCGTCGTTGGTGGCATCACGCTGCTTTCGCGCCGCACACAATACAAAACACTCGCCAGCGAAACCGAAAAAATGGCCGTCCCCACCGTCCAAGTCATTCACGCGACCGTCGAACCCGGCCAGGAAGATCTCGTTCTCCCCTCGACCACGCAAGCCTACGTCGAATCTCCGATTTACGCTCGCACGAGCGGCTATCTCGTCCGCTGGTATCACGACATCGGCAGCCGCGTGAAAAAGGGCGAATTGCTCGCCGACATCGACACGCCCGAAGTCGATCAGCAACTCTCGCAGGCCAGAGCCGACCTCGGCACCTCGAAAGCGAATGAGGACCTTTCTAAAATCACAGCGAACCGGTTTCAGGAGTTGATCAAGACCGACGGCGTGTCCAAACAAGAAGTCGATAACGCCGTCGGCGACTACGCCGCGAAAAGAGCCACCACCGCCGCTTCCGAGGCTAACGTCCGCCGTCTCGAAGAACTCGAATCGTTCAAGCATATCTACGCGCCGTTCAGCGGCGTGCTCACCCAGCGCAACATCGATCCCGGAAACTTGATCAACGCCGGTAACGGCGGCGCCGGACAAGCCCTTTTCAATCTCGCGCAGACCGATCCGATTCGCGCCTATGTGCGCGTGCCCGAAGTCTACGCTCCCAACATCCGCGCGGGCCTCACCGCGTCGCTCGAACTCGTGCAGTATCCCGGCCGCCGCTTTGAAGGCAAAGTCGTCCGCACCGCCGATGCCATCGACCTCGCCAGCCGCACTCTCAACACCGAAGTCGATGTGCCCAACAAAAACGGCGAGCTTCTCCCCGGCGGTTACGCGCAAGTGCATCTCGGCGTGAAAGCCACTGGCGAACACCTGGTCGTTCCCGTCAACGCTCTGCTCTTCCGCGCCGAAGGCTTGCGCGTCGTCGTCATCGACTCCAACAACAAAACGCATTTGCAGCAGCTGACGATCGGCCGCGATTACGGCACCACGCTGGAAGTTCTGCAAGGCTTGAAATCGACCGACTGGATCGTTCTCAATCCCGCCGACTCGCTTGAAGACAACATGCAAGTCAACGTCAAGCAAGCGAAACAGGGCCAGCAACAAGCCGGCACAGCACCTGGCCAGGGCGGGTCAGCGAGCAGCAGCGGCGGCAATCCCAACGGCTCCGAGAAATCCGGTGCGCCAAGCGGCAATAATCCCGGCGGCCCCGAGCCCGGCGGAAAAAAACAGTAATGCGCGAGTATTTTCAATCCCTACGCGGAACGAACGGGACAGTTGCGTCATCGTTGCGACTTGCAACGGCAGCAGCATTGGTCGCCGCGTTCGTTCTCGTCGGCTGCACCGTCGGCCCCAACTACAAAAAGCCCGACGCCACAACTTCCGCCCGTTGGGACGTCGAGCAGCCCTGGCGTGAAAGCGCGCCCAAAGACACCTTCGACAAAGGCGAGTGGTGGAAAGTTTTCAACGACGACGACCTCAACAAATTCGAAACCCAGGCCATCGCTGAAAATCAAACGCTGAAAATTTCCATCGCGCACCTCGAACAGGCCCGCGCAACCGCGGCGATCCAGGTCGCCACTCTTTTCCCAACGCTCTCGGGTAGCGCCGGCGTGGAACGTCAACGCCTCGCCGGCAATCGGCCAACCAGCGGCTCCACAATTCCGCTCACGCCAATTCAACAAAACACATTTCAGATTCCATTCACCGTCAGCTACGAACTCGACATTTTCGGCAAGCGCCGCCGCAGCATCGAAGCCGCCGAAGCTGCCTACCAAGCGAACGCCGCCGACCTGCAAAACGTGCGCCTGCTCATCACTTCCCAAATCGCTGGCGACTATTTCAATTTACGCCAGCTCGATTCCGAAATCGGCATCCTGCGCCGCACTGTCGATGCTCTGCGAAGAGGCCTCGACCTCGTCAATTCCCGCCACAACGGTGGCGTCGCATCCGGTCTCGATGTCGCGCAGGAAGAGACGCTCCTCAATGCAACGCGCACGCAAGCCACGCTCATCCTCCAGCAGCGCAAGCAATTTGAAGACGCCATCGCCGTCCTCGTCAATCGCGCTGCGCCCGACTTTCATATTGCTCCGCGCGAACTCGAAGGCGAACCGCCGTCTCTGAACGCAGGCCTTCCCTCCGACCTTCTCGAGCGCCGCCCCGACATCGCCGAGGCCGAACGCCTGATGGCCTCCGCCAACGCACAAGTCGGCGTCGCACAAGCCGCCTACTACCCGTCATTCAATTTGTTCGGTCAGGCAGGATGGCAATCCGCCGACATCGCGAAACTCGCGAGCATCCAAAGTATTTTCTGGGCAGTCGGAGCAAACGTGGCTGAGGACATCTTCACCGGTGGGGCCCGCCGCGCTCAGGTGCAATTCGCCCGCGCCGGTTGGGACGCCAGCGTCGCCAACTATCGTCAAACCGTGCTCAACTCATTCCAGGAAGTGCAGGACGAACTCACCGCGCTCACCGTCCTGAGCCAGGCGCAGCAGGAACAGCAGGAGACTGTCGATGCCGCGCGCCGTACGCTCGACATTTCGACAAGCCGCTATCAGGGCGGCCTGGTCAACTATCTCGACGTCGTCACCGCCCAGCAGAACCTGCTGCAAAACGAGCAGGAACTTGCTGTAATCCACGGCCAGCGTCTCGTCGCCAGCGTCCTCCTCGTCAAAGCCCTCGGCGGCGGCTGGGACGCCTCCAGCCTCGCCATCGTTCAGGTCAAGCCCCAGCGCCGCGACATCATCACGCCATAACTCAGCGCCAAACCTTCACCTCTTCTCCTCCGCGCATCTCCGCGCTCTCTGTGTCTCTGCGTTAGATTTTGCTTCTCTGTTTCCCGCTTCTCTCCCCTTCCCAAACGCGCGATAATTAAGCGTGCGAGCGAGGACCTCGCCGGCAGAACCACCGCGATCCTTCAGGCAACCTAAACGTTCGCCGCGAAAGTCCTATATCGGGGGCGCCGCACGTTTGCAGACCGCGGACCTGCCACGCCAGTAGGCGGCATCCGCGAGGGAGACCAAGCATCATGTGCGAGCAAATTTGTGAAGTAATCGCGACCCCACCGTCATTCGTGCGCCCCGCAACTACGACACACTTTCCCAAACTTGCGCTCTACTGCGCAACGCTCGTGGCCGCCATGTTGATTCCGGCCCTGCCGACTCTCGCGCAACTCCCCACTCTCGACGTCTCCAAAACGGCCTCGCAGACTCCCACCAAAAAGGCCGACGACGCCTCATCCTCCGACGAACCTTCCAAAATCTCCACCAAGCCCCCCGACATCCCCATCGATCAAGTCATCAAAAAATTCGGCGACCGCGAGCTCGAATTCAAAAAAGAGCGCGACAACTACACCTACACGCAAACCTTCGTCGTCCAAACCATCGACTTCGACGGCCGCCCCGACGGCGAATACCGCATGACCAGCGACATCTTGTTCACTCCCGAAGGTAAGCGCTACGAAAAAGTCATCTCCGCGCCGACGCCGACGCTCGAACGCATCAGCCTCTCACAGCAAGACCTCGACGACGTCGAGCACGTGCAACCGTTCGTGCTCACCTCCGATGAATTGCCAAAATACGACGTCACCTACGTCGGCCGCGAGCCGCTCGACGAACTAGGCACTTATGTTTTTGACGTGAAACCCAAGAAGATCGAGAAGAATCAGCGCTATTTCCAGGGCCGCATCTGGGTGGACGATCGCGACCTCAACATCGTGAAGACCGACGGCAAAGCCGTCCCCGACATTATCAAGCACGGCCAGGAAAACGTCTTTCCGCGTTTCGAAACTTTTCGCGAAAACATCGAAGGCCACTACTGGTTCCCAACCTACACGCGCTCCGACGACGAACTGCACTTCAGCACCGGCGCCGTGCACATCCGCATGACCATCAAGTACGCCAACTACAAGCGATTCGGCTCGACGATCAAGATCGGCCCAGCCATCGAAACCAAAGACGTGCCGCCAAAGCAGTAGCACTGGCGCACGGTTCGCCTGCTTCTACAAATTGTCGAGGAAAAACTTCATCACCCGATTCCAGAGGACGACGCGTGCCTCGGGATCGGTTGGCCCATGCCCGCGCCCGGGCAACGCGATAACTTCAGCGTACTTCTCGTTCTCGATGAGTTCGTTGATCACCGCGAGGGTGTTCGCGTAGTGCACGTTGTCATCGCCTGTCCCGTGCGCGATCAGCAATTTGCCGACAAGATTCTTCGCATTCTCGATCGGCGAAGACTCATGATAACTTTCCTCGTTCTGCGGCAGCAGCCCGATGTACCGCTCCGTGTAGATCGAATCGTAGTAATGCCAGTCG
>DATAMU010000220.1:0-2640 GCA_036266605.1 Candidatus Acidiferrum sp.
GTCCTCCTCTTTGGCGCCGGAGGCTCCGCCCGCGCCGCCGCCGTTGCTCTCGCACGTAAAGGCGCGCAAGTCGCCATCTGCGCGCGTCGCGAACAGCAAGCTCGCGAACTCGCCCGCGCCATCGGCGGCGAAGCTGTCCCACGCTTCGCCCTGCGCTCTGAAAAATTCGACGCAATCCTCAACACCACTCCCGTCGGCATGCACCCTCACTCCAAAATTTCTCCTCTCGCCGCCGAAGAGCTAAACTGTCGCATCGTCATGGACCTCATCTACCGCCCCGAGCGCACGCAACTGCTGCAAATCGCAGCCAAAAAGGGAATTCACACTGTCAGCGGAGTCGAAATGTTCCTCGCGCAGGGAATCGCGCAGTGGGAATTGTGGACGAAACAGCGCGCACCCGAAGCGATCATGCGCCGCGCAATTTTGAAGGCACTCCGCAACGAAAGCCCGATCGCCGCCAAAAAACAAAAGAGCCAGCGATGATTCAGCCCGACTTCAAAGAATTTCAGCGCCTCGCCAAGCAGGGCAATCTAATTCCGATCTACGACGTCCTCCCCGCCGACCTGCTCACACCCGTCAGCGCTTACCTTCGCATCGCCCAGGGCGCTCGCTACTCCTTCCTTCTCGAAAGCGTCGAAGGCGGCGAAAAAATCGCGCGCTACACGTTCGCAGGAGCGAATCCCGAAGAAGTCTTCCGCTACGCTTCCGGCGCGTGCGTTCTCGAAGGCCGCGAGCGCGTCGTCTGGGAAGAAAAAAATCCTGTCGCGTTCCTGCGCAGCCGCATGGAGAAGTTCAAGCCGGTTCGCGTTCCCGGCTTGCCGCCGCTGGTTGCCGGCGCCATCGGTTATTTTTCCTACGACATGGTGCGCCTCGTCGAACGCATTCCGTCGCGCCTGCGCGACGACATCGGCCTCTTCGACGCCGTCCTGACCTTCTATCACGGCATCATCGCCTTCGATCACGTGCAGCACCGCCTCTGGATCGTTCGCAACGTTTACACAGGCGGCGAAGGCAATCTCCGCAAAAAATACGACGCGGCCGTCCGCGCCATCAAAGAAACGCGCAAGCAACTCGAGCAGCCCGTCGAAGCCGAAAAGCCTCGCGGCGAAGTTTCACGTTCCAAGAGCAGTCCGCTCAACGTCAAATCCAACTTCCGCCGCTCCGAATACGTAGCCGCCGTAAAAAAGTGCAAGGAATACATCCGCGCCGGCGATATTTTCCAGGTCGTCGTCAGTCAGCGCTTTTCCGCAAAAACAAAAGCGCATCCCTTTGACATCTATCGCGAGCTGCGCGCCGTCAATCCGTCGCCCTATCTTTTCTATCTGCAACTCCACGATGTCTCCGTCGTCGGCAGCTCACCCGAGATGCTCGTCAAGGTCCAGGGCCGCGACGTCTTTTACCGTCCAATCGCCGGCACGCTCCCCCGCGGCAAAGACGAAGCCGAAGACCAGCGCAACGAAAAGCATCTCCTCGCCAGTGAAAAAGAGCGCGCCGAACACATCATGCTCGTCGATCTCGGCCGGAACGATCTCGGTCGCGTCTGCGAATACGGCACCGTCAAGGTCGATCAGCTCATGACCGTTGAGCGTTTCTCTCACGTCATGCACATCGTCTCGACGCTCCGCGGCCGCCTCCGCAAAGACGTCGATTGCTTCGATGCGCTGATGGCGTGTTTTCCCGCGGGCACAGTCTCGGGCGCGCCAAAAGTACGCGCCATGGAAATCATCGAAGAAGTCGAGCGCACCCGCCGCGGTATCTACGCCGGCGGCGTCCTCTATCTCGACTTCGCCGGCAATCTCGATTCCTGCATCGCCCTTCGCACCATGGTCATCAAAAACGGCGTCGCCCACATCCAGGCCGGCGGCGGCATCGTCGCCGACTCGACCCCCGAAGGCGAATACCAGGAAAGCGTCAATAAATCCCGCGCCCTCCTAACCGCCCTGGAAAACGCCGCACGTCAAAACGTGCGAAAATAGGGTTGGCGATGCAACCGCAATGATCCTCCTTCTCGACAACTACGACTCCTTCACCTACAACCTCGCCCAATATCTCGGCGAACTCGGTTGCGACGTCGAAGTCCACCGCAACGACAAAATCACCGTCGACGACATTGTCCGCCGCAAACCGGAACGCATCGTCATCTCCCCCGGCCCGTGCACACCGAAAGAAGCCGGCATCTCCGTCGAACTCGTCCAGCGCCTCACCGGAAAATTTCCAATCTTAGGTGTGTGTCTCGGCCATCAAGCCATCGGCGCCGCGTTCGGTGGGAAAATCGTCCGCGCGCCCAAACTCTTCCACGGCAAAACCAGCTCCGTTCATCACGACGCCAAAGGCGTCTTCCGCAAACTTTCCGACCCTTTCACCGCGACGCGCTACCACTCGCTCATCATCGAGCGCAAATCTCTTCCGCGCGAACTCACCATCACCGCTGAAACCGACGACGGCATCATCATGGGTGTCCGTCATCGCCGCGCCAAACTCGAAGGCGTCCAGTTCCACCCCGAATCCGTCCTCACCACCAGCGGCAAACAACTCCTCCAAAACTTTCTCTCTCTGTAGGCGGTTTCTCCGCGGTGTCTCGGTGCACTCTGCGTCTCTGCGTTATCTTTTTCTTTCTTCTTCACCAATCTAAATCCGCCA
>DATAMU010000221.1:0-3125 GCA_036266605.1 Candidatus Acidiferrum sp.
CAGAGCCCGCGCACGATTCCAGAATGCTTCGCTGACCGGATGAATCCCGCCTTCGCCCTGAATCGGCTCGAGTATCACCGCGCAAACCGTGTCGTCGAATTTCGATTCGAGGTCCCGCACATCATTGAACTTCACAAACTCAATCCCTGGCACGAGCGGCGCAAACGGTAACCGGTATTTCTCCGTCGAAGTCGCGCTCACCGCGCCAAACGTGCGCCCATGAAAGGAATTCGTCATCGCCAGCACGCGATGCTTCTTCGCCGGCGAATTCGGCGCCTCATCGGCCGAACGCCCATACAAACGAGCCAGCTTCAGCGCACCCTCGATCGCTTCCGACCCGCTGTTCGAGAAAAACACATGATCCATCCCCGACCACTGCGACAATTTCTCCGCCAGCGGCCCCTGAAATGGATGGTGATAAAGATTGGAAAAGTGAATCGCCCGCGCAGCTTCGCGCCGAATCGTCTTCACGATGCGCGGATGCGCATGCCCCAGAGCATTCACCGCGATCCCGCCAAGAAAATCGAGATACTTCTTCCCGTCCGCATCAAACACATAGCAGCCGCGTCCATGCGTCAACACAAAAGGCGCGCGCTTGTACGTCGGCAGCAAGAACTCATCGGCCTTCGCGACACGCGCGTCCATTTTCGCGCCCTTCGCAGCCCGACCAACCGCAGCTTTCCCCGCGCTCGCCTTGCGAGCCACCGGCTTCACCGCTTTCGCCGACTTCATCTTGGAAGCAGTCCGCATCACGCCACCGTCACCGCCGCCTGTGGCGACGAATTCCTCTCCCGAACCACGCGCGTCCCCGGAATCTCTTCCCCCGCCGCATCCGCCGCGCGCCAGCTCTTCAGCAACGAATCGTCCGACGCCCCGCCCACAATCTTCACTTCGCGCACACCACCCTCAATCGCCCGCTTCGCCGCCTCCAGCTTCAACACCATCCCGCCTGAAACGACTCGCGCTTGCACCATCGCCTCAATCTCTTCACACGCAATCGACGACACAACTTTGTCGCCGTCCAGCACGCCCGCAACATCCGTCAAATAAATCAGCCGCTCCGCGCCGATATATTCCGCGCAAGCCGCCGCCATGTGGTCCGCATTGATGTTGTAAAGCTCGCTGTCCGCGCCGAGCCCCAAACACGCCGCCACCGGCAACAGCCCCTCGCGCCACAGCGATTCCAGCACGCCTACATTGACGCCCGTTAAATACCCAACAAATCCCAGCTCGCCCTCTTCCGCATTGCGCGACATCGGCTCCGCCAAAAAACACTTCGCGTCCGCCGCCGAAATTCCAATCGCCGCCGCGCCTTCCGCCGAAATCGCCGCGGCCAGCTTCTTGTTCAGCAATCCAGCAAACACCATCACCGCCACATCGCGCGTCTCGCGATCCGTCACGCGCAGCCCCGCGACGAATCTGCTCTCGATCCCCAGTCTCTTCAGCGTCGCCGTAAAAATCTTCCCGCCGCCGTGCACCACCAAAATTTCGTGCCCTTCTTTCGCCAGCTCCGCAACCTGGCGCGAAATCGACCGCACCACCGCGTCATCTTCCAGCAGCGCTCCAGCGAGTTTGATCACGGTTCTCATTGCAGTCCGGTCTGCTCCTCGATGCCCAGCATGTGATTGAAATTTTGCACGGCCTGGCCCGCCGCACCTTTGCCCAGATTGTCCAGACACGACACGACGATCAGGCTGCGCCCCGTTTTATCGAGCGCGAAGCCGAGATCGGCAAAATTCGTATGCGCCACATGCGCCAGCTCCGGCAGCTTGCCCGCCGCCCAGATCCGCACCATCTTCCGCCCCGCGTAAAATTTCCGGTACATCGCCTCAATATCACTCGGACGTTGCGCTTCTTTGAGCGTCACGTAAATGGTCGAAAGAATTCCCCGCGCCAGCGGCAGCAGATGCGTCGTAAAAACCAAACTCCCCTCGGCAACTCCCGTGTGATCCAGAATTTCCGGCGTGTGCCGATGCGAAAACAGGTTGTACGCCTTGAAATTTTCGTCCAGCTCGACGAAATGCAAATCCCGCCGCAATTCCTTGCCAGCCCCGCTCGCCCCCGACTTGCAATCGCAAATCACGGCGCTCCCCTCGGCAATCCATCCAGCCTCGTTCAGCGGCCGCAACGCCAAAATCGCGCTCGTGGCATAGCACCCGGGATTCGCCACCAGCTTGGCCCCCGCGATATCCGATGCATAAAGTTCCGGCAGCCCGTAAACCGCCTCCGCGAGCCTTCCTTCATGCGGCGTCGGCAGCTTGTACCAGTGCGAAAACGTATGCGCCGACCGAAAACGAAACGCCCCACTCAAATCCACGACGCGAATCCCTGCATCGACCAGTCTTGGCGCGATCTCAGCCGAAAATTCGTGCGGCGTCGCCAAAAACGCCGTTCCCGCTCCACTTTCAATCACAGCTTCGGCCGAAAGCGTGCGCAACGGAGCCTCGCCGACTCCACGCAACTGCGGAAACATCTCCGCCAGGCACTGCGCCCCGCCCGTCTCCCGCACATAAAACGTCGCGCCCTGCACCTCAGGATGACGCAACAAAATCTGCGCCAACTCGATCCCCGAGTAGCCCGTGGCCCCGACAACCGCCACTTGTCGCGGATTTTTCGTGGAATGCGTCACGGCCGGACCAGCGATTCGATCTGTCTTTGCAAGGCTTCCCGCGTTTTCTTGTCGGGCGTAATAATCAGCACCGTGTCGTCGCCGGCGATCGTTCCGGCAATTTCCCCAAACTTTGCGCCATCCACCGCCGCCGCAAGAGGCTGCGCCGCTCCCGGAGGCGTCTTTAGCACCAACATATTCTCCGCCGGACGAATGTCCGACAAATATTCACCCAGCGCGCGCGTCAGCGATCCGCGCCCGTTCGTTTCTTCCGGCAGCGCCGCCTCGCGCTTGTAACCTTCATGCGTCTTCACCAGCCGCAATTCTTGCAAATCACGCGAAAGCGTCGCTTGCGTCACACGCAGCTTCTGCGCCGCAAGCCTCCGGCGCAATTCGTCCTGGCTCGTCACGCGCGTATCCGCGACGATCCGAAGAATCTGCCCGTGCCGAAATGTTTTGCCGCCATTCATCGCAAAATAGAGTATACACTCTTCTGAATTTTTATACATCAAATATG
>DATAMU010000222.1:0-5936 GCA_036266605.1 Candidatus Acidiferrum sp.
GGCGACGAGAGGCTTTGCGGCGGGAGGAGTTGCGGCTTCGCCGGAGAGGATGCGGCGATAGGAGATTTTTTCGCCGTAGAGTTTTTCGTTTTCGCTGTTGTCGGGGCGGAGAGTGGAGCCTTCGAGAGAGACGCCTGCGAAGAGACCGCGTGACCTGGACCACGAGATGATTTCGGAGTGGAGCAGGATGTCGGTGTTTGCGCTGGTGTTGCGACCGACGGGGCCTGCCGCCGCAGAAGCTTCGCCGCCGATCGTGAATTTGTCGGAGAGCAGTTTTCTCATGCCGGATTTATTCATGATGAGCATGTAGACGTCGGTGGCGGAGCCGCCGATCTGGAGGCCGTAGCTGCCACCTTCGATGCGGATCGAGGCGGGGGAGCCGAAGCGGCCGGAGCTGTTGCGGCAGGAAACGTAGCCGCGGCCGTATTTACCGCCGAAGATGAAGGCGGCTTTTAACACGTCGGGAATGATGACGATGCAGCGGGCTTTGTTGTAGAGGTCGCGAGGAATGCCTTTATCGGGGGCATTCATGACTTCACCGATGGAGGCGGTGGCATTTTCGAGGCGCTTGTCGGGAGTCATGGCGGGATCTTGGGCGCGCGTGGGGGGTGCAACGGCGAATGCGATTGCGAGAGAGACGAGAGATGCGATGGTGCGAAGCTTTACGGCATTGGGCATTGAAGGTCCTTGGGCACTGAATTTCACCACAGAGTTCTCAGAGTTCACAGAGCTGGATGTTAGATGAAGTTGAGAGGGGGACGGATAGGTGGTTCCAGGTAATTTGGGGGGGCAGAGAAGAAGGGAAAAAGATAACGCAGAGACGCTGAGGGCGCAGAGGTTGCGCGGAGAATTTGCCGCGAGGGTGAGGACTGTGCGAGTCAGGGCTTGGAGACTGGTTGGGAAGAGAGTTTGGGGCTGGATTCGGTGATTTGGTAGAAGTGGTCGGCGGGGACGTTTTGGAAAGATTGGCGAGCGCCGCTGGGCCAAGTGATTTCGACGGTGGAGACGGTGGCGGCGTCGGCGAGGCCGAAGTTGGCGCGGAGATCGCTTTGGGAGAGGTAGCTGCCGCCGCCGGCGATTTCGCGTACTTGAGATGTGTTGCCGGCGGTGATTTTTATTCTTGCGCCGAGGGCGTCGCGATTTGATTTTGTGCCTATCAATTTGAAATTCACGAAATGACTTTTGTGGAGCGCGTTGTTGTGGAGGAGCGTTGGTGGGTCGCCGTTGTTGGCGACGAGTACGTCGACGTAGCCATCGTTGTCGAAATCGGCGAAGGCGACACCGCGGGCGGCGCGCGGAGGGACGGCTGTCAGGCCACCGGGAATTGTTGCGTCGGAGAATTTTCCGTTCTTTTCGTTGTGGAAGAGTGAGTTGTGTTGTTTGTAGAGAGTGTCGGTGGAGACCTTCTCGATTTCAGGGTAGACGTGGCCGTTGCCGATGAAGATGTCGAGCCAGCCGTCGTTATCATAGTCGAAAAATCCGCCGCCGAAGCTGAGAACGTCTTTTGTAGCGAGCGTGATGCCGGCTTCATCGCTGACTTCGTCGAAGTAGCCTTTGCCCGAGTTGCGCCAGACGTGGTCGGAGTTTTTCTGGAAGTCGGAGATGTAGAGATCGAGCCAGCCGTCGTTGTCGAAGTCGCCTAAAGAGATACACATTGAGGCCATCATCTGGCCGTGGAGGTTGTAGGCCATGCCGGCCACTTCGGCAGTTTCACGGAATTTGCCATTGTGGAGATTTTCGTAGAGATAGGCGGGCTGGCCGTCGTTGGCGACGAAGACGTCGGGCCAGCCGTCGTTGTCCCAATCGTACGCTCCGACCGAAAGATTCTTGCCATCGGGCTGAAGAATTTTTGATGCGGCGGTGACGTTGGTGAACGTGCCGTCGCCGTTGTTGTGATAGAGCGCGTTGGGGCTGCCGTGGTAGGCGGCGGGGGCGCAACTGGATTTTATTCCCTCAGCGATGTCGCAGTAGCGTTGCGCTTTGGGGCCGAGAGCGACGTAGCTGCCGACGTAGAGATCGAGTTTGCCGTCGCGATCGTAGTCGAAGAAAACGGCGCCGGAATGGAACTGGCCGGATTCGAGGCCGGCGACGCCGGCTTTTTTTGTGACGTCGGTGAAAGTGCCGTTGCCGTTGTTGTGATAGAGGACGTTGGCGCCGAATTGCGTGACGAAGAGATCGGGGAAGCCGTCGTTGTCGTAATCGCCCCAGACGCAGCCGAGGCCGTAGTTTGTGCCGGGAACGCCTGCGGAGTCGGTGACGTCGGTGAAGGTGCCGTTGGCGTTGTTTTTGTAGAGCGCGTTTTGTTTCGAGATGCCACGGTTGTAGCGATCGCGGCCGTTGACGAAGTAGATGTCTTGCCAGCCGTCGTTGTCGTAGTCGGAGACGCAGACACCGGGGCCGAATTCTTCGAGATTGATGGAGACGCCGTCGTTGCCTTTGAAGTGTGAGAAGCGGATGCCGGAGGCGGCGGTGAAGTCTGAGAATTCGGCGGGATTAGTCGCCGAAGAGGCTCGCGGTTGAGCCGGCGCTTGCGTCGCCGCCGGGATGGCGACCAGCAAGATGAAGGCGATTGACGCGGCGATGCAAAAATACGCAAACAATCGAGGCAAGCGCGGCTTGCCAAGCGAAATGAGCTTCAATGTGGACCCGTGCGTTGGCCGCCAGGTCTCTCTCGGAACGCGAACGGTGGCGGCGCCGAGTCGTGGCGCGCTCGTAGGCGAATCCCCTGGCGGGAACGCGAAATCAGATTTTTCTTCAGCAACGACACCAACTGCGAGGTATGGGTGAGGTATAGCGAATGGAGGAGAGGATGGCAAGGGGAATTGCGGATGTGCGGAGCGAGTGGGAGCTGCGGATGCGATTGCTAAAGCTGCTCGCAAGCGCCGCCCTCCACATAGGTTGTGATCGTGTTTCGATCGGGCTAACGGAGAGAAGTTTGGATGGGTGATGCGGTGGCGGTTGGGCGATGGAACATGTCGGGGAAATCCATGGAGAGACCGATCTGACCGCCGATGCGAGGGCTGGCTTCGTATTTGCCGACGATGAGGCCGAAGGTGACAGCCAGACCGTTGCGGAGATTGACGGAAGCGCCTGTCATCGCCTGGAGTTGCGTGCGGCCGAGGCCATCGGTGTCGGCGACACCTGCGTAGACTTCGCCGCCGATGGTGAGGCGGGAATTGATGTCGTGGAGGACGGACAGGCCGGACGTGTAGACCTGCCCTCGCGTGGTGTTGACGCCGACAACCCCTGTGCTGGTGTTGCCGGCGAAAAGGATGCCGAGGTTGAGATTGAGTCGGGTCTTGGGCGTGATCGGCTCCTGAACAATGAAGTTGAGCCAGTAGTCGATGAGGCCGGAGCCGAGCTGATTGTGCGGATCGCCGGTGGGGAATTCGACGTAGAAGCTGGCACTTAGAACTGGTCGATGAGAATTTTCGACGGCGCGGCGGAAATTCCATTTGATGCCGAGGTTGGTGTCGCCCGCGCCAGTGGAAGATGGAGTGCGGGGGTCGCGAGTGATTGAGAGGTATGGCGCGTCGAAATCGAGTTCGAGATTGTGGGGCAGGCCCGTATTGATCTTGATATTGGCGGTGTTTTGGCGGAGGTTGGGAAATTGGGCGGATTGGAGGGCGTCGATTTCGTTGAAGAATTCGACGTGGAGGGTACGGACGGGAGTGACGGAAGGGTCGTCGGTGTAGAAGGGGAGTTGGGCGCGGGAGGGAGCCGCGTCGAAAAAAGCGAGAGCGAGCAACAGCGAGAACGCAGAGACCAAGCTGCGGATGGCGATCATTTTCTCCGTAGACTGAAGCTTTTGTGTTGCCGAGAACTCTAAGGCGAGACGGCGGGCAAATCATTAACAATCGTTCATGGCGGCGTGCCGAGTATTCGAGGTGCATTTTTGGTCGGCGAGGCGCGGCGCGCTTAGATCTTGCGGACATGGGGCGCAGCAGTGCTGTGCCCGTACGCGGAGTCGCGGGTTGAACGAATCGAAAAGTTCGATGGGAAATTTGTGATTTGTTCTTGACTCGGTATTGCGCGGCGCTAGAGTGAGGCTGTGGTATCCACGTTCCTGTGGAGACAGGAGGTGATCCCTGAGGTATAAGTCGAATTAGGATGTAGGTCGAGGGGCGCTCGTGAGTTTCACCGAGCGCCCTTCGGCTTTTAGAGTTAGTGGCCGCGGGGATTCATTCGGTTCCGGGACGAAGATAAGATTGACGCTTTTGTGCGAGACGAAAAAAGGCCCCGCCGATTTACGTCGAGCGGGGCCTCGCTGCGTTGGGGAAACTTATTTTGGCATGAGGACGGTGTCGATCACGTGGATCACGCCGTTGGAGCACATGATGTCCGCCTTGGTGACGGTAGCGTCATTAATCTTAACCGTGCCGCCGTCGGTCGTGATGCTGAGCGATTCGCCATTTACGGTTTTTGCAGAATTCAGCTTCATCGCTTGAGCGGCGGTAACTTTGCCGGGGATGACGTGATAAGTGAGAATGGCGGTGAGCTTCTGTTTATTTTCGGGCTTAAGGAGTTCGTCTACGGTGCCCGCGGGAAGTTTCGCGAAGGCGTCGTCGGTTGGAGCGAAAACGGTGAAGGGACCTTTGCCCTTTAGAGTGTCTACAAGCCCGGCTGCTTTTAGGGCGGCGACGAGGGTTTTGAACGAGCCAGCGGCAACGGCAGTGTCAACGATATCCTGCGGTTTGGGCTGCGGATTAGCGTAAGCCGCGGTCGAGAGAGTCAAGAGCAGCGCTGCAGCGACCAACGAGACCAATCTTCTTGCAACATTTGAACCTGCGACCATCGTGTTCTCCTTTTTGCGAAACGATCCTAGTTTCAACTGAGTGCTGGGACTTCCAGCGGAGCGATGCTCTCCGGCGTGGCTGAATCCGAGGCTCCTCGATGAATGTACGTTTAACTTAAAAGAAAAGATGTTTGACAGATAGGCAAAGCAGCTGGAAACTGAAAATCGATTGAGCGTATGTCAAAAGTTTCCAGCAGGCTTTTCGCGTTGGTTAAAAGGGAGATCCGATGCTGTCGGAAGCACTTAAGAAGGGGATTCAGAGTTACGCAATCGGAGACAAACTGCGCGCGCTGCGGTTGAAGAAAAAGATGGGCTTGGTGGAATTGGGCGGCCATACAGGGCTATCGGCGGCAATGCTTTCGAAAGTCGAACGCGGAAAGTTATTTCCGACGTTGCCGACGCTGTTGAGGATCGCGATGGTGTTCAGCGTCGGGCTGGAATATTTTTTTGCGGACGATTCGAAGCGGCACGCGCTCGCCATCGTGAGGCGCAAGGAGCGGACGCGATTTCCGGAACGGCCGGACGGGCGGGAAGTTTCGTTCTACTTTGAGTCGCTGGATTTCGCGGCCGTGGATCGAAAGTTGAATGCGTACTACGCGGAGTTCCAGCCGCTTCCGCCGGGGAGGGCGCGAAGACATCAGCACGGCGGAGTGGAGTTTTTATCGGTGTTGCATGGGCAACTGGAGATGCGCGTGGGGAACGAGGAACACGTGCTCGAGGCGGGAGATTCGATTTATTTCGATTCGTCGCAGCCGCACTCTTACCGACGGGTGAGCAAGAAGCGATGCTCGGCGATCGTCGTGACGACGGCGGGGTGACCCTGACCAGAGGCGTGAGTGATTCGCGGTTTTTGTTTTTGGAAAACGAAAGGGGCACGGCGTTGGCCGTGCCCCTCTGTTTTGCGATGCGAATGTTTGCGTCGCGGGATGGCGACGCTGCGCGAAGTATGACGCGGTCAGGCGACGGTGACTTCGGGGCTGAGGTAGACGTCCTGGATGGCGTTGAGTAGCTGGACGCCTTCCTTCATTGGGCGCTGGAAGGCTTTGCGGCCGGAGATGAGGCCGGTGCCGCCGGCGCGCTTGTTGATGACGGCGGTGGCTACGGCTTCTTCGAAGTCGTTGGCTCCGGAGGCGCCGCCGCT
>DATAMU010000223.1:0-2896 GCA_036266605.1 Candidatus Acidiferrum sp.
TTCCGCTTTGCTCTTCTGTTTTGAAAACGAAGGAAGGAAAGTCCGCTATCGGGCAACCGCCATGTCCAACACTTCTCTCACCTTCTCCACCAACCCGCTCGGCGTAAACGGCTTCTGCAAAAAGGCCACGCCACGCTCCAGCGTCCCGTTTTCCGCAATCACATTGTACGTATATCCCGACATGTAGAGCACGCGCACCGACGGCTGCTTTGCCAAAACTCGCTTCGCCAATTCTCGCCCGCTAACTCCCGGCATAATCACGTCGGTCAGCAGCAAGTGAATCTTTCCCGTGACGCTGGCGTCCGTCGCTAATCGCTCGGCGCCCTCCGCGCTCATCGCCTCGATCACGTTGTATCCGCGCGCTGACAAAACATTCCGCGTTAGCTCGCGCAATTCAGGCTCATCCTCAACCAACAAAATCGTCTCACGCCCGGACAATTCCTTTACCGGCGCCGAGGCAGCTTTCACAGCGGCTTTCGCCGAGCCGACATCAACTGCACCGGGTCCGGCATCCGAATCGAGCGCCTCCTCCACGCGCGGCAAGTAAACCTTAAACGTCGTGCCGTGATTCAGCTCGCTGTAAACCCAAATGTACCCGCCGCTCTGCTTCACAATGCCATACACCGTCGATAACCCGAGACCCGTTCCGCGCCCATTCTCTTTCGTCGTGTAAAACGGCTCGAAAATATGCGCCACGGTGTCCGCGCTCATCCCGATACCGTTGTCACTCACCGCCAGCATCACGTATTTGCCGGGTTTCACCGAAGCGTGATCGCGCGCGTAGTTTGCATCCAATTCGGCGCTTGCCGTCTCAACGACCAGCCGGCCGCCGTTCGGCATTGCGTCCCGCGCATTCACGACAAGATTCATGATGACCTGCTCGATCTGTCCCGGATCGGCCTTGATCGCTCCGATCCCGTCGGTCGCAACCGTCATCATCTCGATGTCTTCATCCATCAATCGCCGCAACAACTTATCCAGCCCAACGACAATCCCGTTCAAATCCAAAACCTTGGGCTGCATCACCTGCCGCCGGCTGAACGCCAGCAACTGCCGCACAAGCCCCGCTGCGCGCTCGGCCGCGTCTTCGATGCGCTCCACATCCGACCGCAGCTCTGGCAATCCCTTCGCGCGAATCAGCGCCAGCTCCGTATAGCCCTTGATGACCGTCAGCAAGTTGTTGAAGTCGTGCGCGATGCCGCCCGCAAGCCGCCCCACCGCTTCCATGCGCCGCGACTGTTGCAGCTGTCCCTCGAGCTGCTTCTTGTCCGTGATGTCGATAATGATGCCTTCCATCAACGGATGCGAATCGCTCCCCGGTACGACCGCCGCTGTATCGCTCACCCAAATCGTGCGCCCATCTTTTCGCACGATCCGATACTCGGCCTGGAATTTATCGCCGCGCTTGCTCGCTTCTTCTGCGACTTCAACGATCTTGTGGTCCTCGGGATGGATGTGCTTCGTCCACTGCCGCGAGTTCGCCAACCACTCATCCGCGGTGAATCCAAACATCGCTTCGACCTGCGGGCTTACGTAAAGCCATTGGCCGTCCATCCCCATTTCCGCGATGTAGCTGATCGCGGCAACCTGTTCGATCAGCGTCTGATATTTCGTCTCCGCTTCCTGCCGGGATCTCTCGACACGCTGCCGCTCGGAGACGTCTCGCCCGATCGTTACGACTCCGCCGTCCGGCAACATCGTGATGCTGATCTCAGTCGGCACACGCACACCGTTCCGGCGAATCGTCACCGGCCCAAACCATTTGCCGTCTCGCATCAGCCCATCGCGGATTTCCTTTTCGGCCATCTTCACGTCGCTCTGCGAATGCATTTCGACCCAGAACTGACCGATCATCGACTTCGCGCTCGGATGACCGATCAGCCGCGCATACGCCTCATTCACATACGTGTATTTTCCTTCGCGCGAGACGATCGCCATTCCGTCCACCGCGGAATCCATCGCCAGCGTGTCGCGCCGAATCATTTCCGCACTGTAGGCTTCGTGATATTGGCTGACGGCGAGCCGCGCCGCGTAGCACAAAACGGAAACGCCCAGGAGGAGAAGCCCCATCCGCCGCCATTCGGTTCCGAGCTGCGCCACGACCGATAGCACGATCAACGGCGCGACGCCGAGCATCACGTTGCGAAACACGAGCGCGCCCAGCGATTTCCGCTTGGCGATCGCAATCTCTTGCGTCGATTGCACCGGCTCTTGCCACCACGCCGCCCAAACCGCGCACAACAGAAACGGGATCGTCCAACCGAGGTCGTACCACGTTCCCGTCTGCACGTTGCGCACGCTCTGCACGTAGTCCGCGACTCCGGCAAACACCGCATTGATTGTCAGGAAGATGGTCAATCCGCCGTAGAGCGCACGCAAACGCTTCGTGCGCATCATGAGCGCCACGATGCCAGACAGAACGACCAGACACACGTTGATGACCTGATAGCTCCACGTCATGAACGCATCGGTTGTGGCGTTCGAACCGCCGCTCAATATCTGCACGTAGTAGAGCCCGAAGAATCCCGAGAAAAACACGATGGCGATTTGCACGGAGTCGAGGAGTGTTTCCGCATCGAACCGTGGCGAATCTTTTTCTTTATCGAGGAAAAGCGCGATGGCGAAGAACACGCCTTGCGTATCGAACAGGATTCGAACCACCGACAGCGGCGGAATCGTTTGGTGCCGCAGATTCTCGTAGTACATCCAGCCGATGTTCGCGATGCCCCAGGTTGCGAGCGCCAAGGCCACCAGGCTCCAGAATGGTCGCGCCAATCCGCGCCCGCGCTGCGACGCCCGGCATGCCATCGCCGCAGCCAACCCGCACGCGATCAGTTGCAGCGTGTTCGCCACAATCGAGCCCGTCGGCGACGTTCCAAGCAGCAAAATCTCGGCG
>DATAMU010000224.1:0-5379 GCA_036266605.1 Candidatus Acidiferrum sp.
TTGCGCGTTTTCAGAAACGCAAGCGCCGCTTCGGCATCGCTGGCGAAATCTGCGGTCGTCGCATCGTCGTAGTTGCCCGTCGATTTGCCGATGCCGCGCTTGTCATAGCGCAGCACCGCGATTCCCTTTCGCGTCAGGTGATCGGCGAGCACGAGAAATGGCCGATGGCCGCCGTCGGTTTCGTCACGGTCGAGCGGTCCTGAGCCAGCGAGCAGAATTGCCGCCGGGAACGGACCCGCACCACGCGGCACAGTCAACGTCGCGGAAAGCGCCGTGCCCGCCTTCGCGTTTTCAAATGTCAGCTCTTCTTCTTCATACGGATACGGCTTCTTTGGATTCTGCGGGCGCCTCAACTCCAAAATTTGATCGGATCGATGAAACGTCAGCTGCGTGGGGTCGCCATTCTGCCGCCAGGTGCCGGTGATCGAGTTGCGCACGGAATTGATGGTGCCGTCGTACGTGCTGCGCACGGTCGGCAGCTCGAGGTGAATCTGCGAATCGCTTTCGGTCGCCTGCGAGGCATGAAACCCGTTGATGCCTTGATCGATGCTGTCCATCGTCGCGACGAGGTGTCCTTGCGCGTCGTGCGAGATATGAAGTTGCAGTCGATAGCGCATTCCGTTCGCCTCGATAGCGCCTTGCCATGTACCTTCCGCGGTCGAAACCGCCCCAGCCGGACTCTTCGACAACGCAACACGCGGCTGCCGGTGAAATACGATCGGCAAATGCGCGCCACCCTGCGACCAAACTCCGTCGATCGATTCGCGATTCGCGGCGACTGTTCCTTCGAACGAGGCGCTCACCGACGGAATTTCGAACTGAAACGTCGAGCCCGATTCCTTCAGCGACCCGGCTTCGATCCCATACACGCCTTGATCGAGACTATCGATCGTTGCGACAGCAACGCCGTACTCTGCAGTCCCGATGTGCAGCACAAAATGAAGAACGTTGTCTCCAGCCTTCAGCGAACCGGCCCAATTCCCCGCCAGCCCCTGTCCGCGGGTCGGCATGGGCGCCTCGGGCTTCGACGCGCCGGATTGCGCCGGTGTTTTCCCTGAAGCGATGACCGCCAGCACGCACCATGCGATGAAAACAAGCGTGATCGCAGAGAGCCGCGTCATCGAACTCCGCAATTTCGGCAAACCCACGAGCCTCTCCAAATAGTCGTCCGTCTCACAGATAGATGGCGCGACAACGTCAAAGAGTTGGAAGCACCACCTGCCCTGCGACCGCGTTTGCGCCCAACAAAAAAGCGGCACGCCGCAGCGTGCCGCCCAAGTTCGAATCATCAGCAAACCAGCAATTCCAAAATCAACCGCCGCTACTTCTTCGTGTAGTACTCCGCGTTTACCGGCGTAAAGCTCTGCCACTTCTCCGGCAAATCCTCCAACGCAAAAATCGCCGTCACCGGGCACACCGGCACGCACGCGCCGCAATCGATGCACTCCGCGGGATTGATAAACAGCTGCTTCACTCCCTCATGATCCGGCTCATCTTTGCGCGGGTGAATACAATCGACCGGGCACACGTCCACGCAGGCTGTGTCTTTTGTGCCGATGCAGGGCTCGGCAATCACATATGCCATTCCAGATCTCCTCGTTTTTGCCCGGGACCGGTGCTCCCTCAATCTACGCTGCGCGACCGCCGGAAATTTGCCTGTCCATCCGCTTTTTCCACGCCGAGAGGCTCAAGCAATGGCTTCGATTGTACGCGGCACGCATTACTTTCTCAACCGCGATGCGTCCAGTTACAATGAAGACGGAAGGAATTTCAATGCGAACTCGGACTATTTTCGTCGCACTTGTTTTGGCCATCGCGACTGCAACGTTTGCCGCGCCTCAAGCTACCGCACCGCACGACCCGCCGCTGATCGACGCCGCCGGGTATCAGAAAATTCTCGATCAATATCATGGCAAGCCTCTAATCATTACGTTTTGGGCGACGTGGTGCGAACCTTGCCGCGCCGAATTTCCGATGTTGAACCAATTGATCTCGGAATATCAGCCGAAAGGGTTGAAGGTCGTCGGCATCAATCTCGACGACGATGGCGACTTGATCCTGACGCGGCGCTTCATCGCGCGCTACAAGCCGGCGTTTCCGAGCTACCGCAAGAAAGCCGGTGGCGAGCACGAGTTCGCAGAGTCGGTCCTGCCAGGATGGAACGGCGCGATTCCCGCTTCGTTTTTCTATGCTCCCGACGGACACCAGATCGGCCACCTGCTTGGCGAAAGCGATCGCGCGACTTACGAAGCGGCTATTCGCCAATTGCTGGCATCCAACACGAGTGCTGCTACAGGAAAGTGAATTCGCATTTCGGCTAGCTTCATCGAAATCTTAAATCAACTGATTCCGGCATCACTGCGTCCTAGCGTTCGAAACCCAACTTCTTCAATCTCTGACGAGGTTCGCTCATGCTCGACACAAAAGGCAACAAGATCACCTATTTCGGTCACTCTACATTTTCGCTCACGACACCCGGCGGCCAGGTCGGCCTCATTGATCCCTTCGTGGTCAACAATCCATCGACCCCCGAAAAGCTGAAAAAATTCTCGCGTCTCGACGCGATCTTCGTCTCTCACGCGCATGGCGACCATTTTGCCGATTGCGTCGATCTCGCAAAACAACACGGCGCAAGAGTTTTCGCGATTTTCGAAACTGCGATGTGGCTCAACGACAAAGGCGTCGACAAAACGCACCCGATGAGCAAGGGCGGCTCACAGAAATTTGGCGATTTCGAAGTCACACTGACGAACGCATTTCATTCGAACTCAATCGATGACGGCGGCAAGCTCCTATATGCGGGTGAACCGTCGGGATTGATCATCCGCATGCCCGGCGGTTTCACGATCTATCACGCCGGAGACACCTGTGTATTCGGTGACATGAAACTGATCGCTGAGATCTACAAACCGGACGTCGCGCTATTGCCAATCGGCGACAACTTTACGATGGGACCGAGAGAAGCGGCTCACGCGACTCGCCTCCTAGGCGTGAAGCACGCGATCCCGATGCATTACGGCACTTTCCCGCCGCTAGTCGGCACGCCAAACCAATTCAAAGCCGAAACAAAAGACGTCGCCGGCCTCGAGATCCACGTTATGCAACCTGGAGATGTCTTAGGGTAGCGCCGGTTTACCCTGAGATTCGAAGGGCGTCTTGCCGGCCTTTTCCCGATCGGATCGCGTGCACCTAAACTCTTTTTTCGCCTCTGTGCACTCTGTGGTAAAGATTCCCCGGCGCCCTATCCCCGGAAAAAATTCCTCATCAAGAATCCAATATTTGCCGGCCGCTCCGCCAACCGCCTCATGAAATACGGAAACCAATCATTCCCATAAGGAATGTAAACCCGCACGCGATAGCCGCCCTTCACCAACCGCCGCTGCAGATCCGTTCGAATGCCATACAACATCTGAAATTCGAAATCATTCTTCGAAATCTGCTTCTCGGCGGCCCAACGAATCGTCTCGCCAATCATCTTCGGATCGTGCGTTGCAATCCCGTGATACACGCCGCTCGGCAATAGCGCCTGCATCAGTCGCACGTAGTTGCCGTCAACGTCCTCTTTCTTTTCGAACGCTACTTCCGCCGTCTCTTTGTAGGCGCCCTTGCATAATCGAATGCGGCAGCCGTACGCCAACAAATCCTGAATGTCCTTCTCGCTGCGATACAAATACGCCTGAATCACCGTCCCGACCGCCGCATTCCGCGCGCGAATCCGCTTCACCAATTCAACGGTCCGCTGCGTGTAGACAGAACCCTCCATATCCACTCGCAAAAAATTCCCATGCGCCGCCGCCCGCTCGACAACCGACAGCACCAGCCCCTCGCAAAATTCCGGGCTGAGATCGAGCCCCATCTGCGTCAATTTGCAGGAAACATTCGCATCCAGCTTCTCCGCCGCGATGCGATCGAAAATCTCCAGGTAAGCATCCCGCGCGCGCTGCGCGTCCGTCGTCGTCGAAACATTCTCGCCCAAATAATCGAGGCTCGCCATCATTCCCAGCGAGTTGCACTTCCGCGCGGCGGCAAGCGCCTCATCGAGCGTTTCGCCCGCAACAAAGCGGCGAGACATCTTGCGTGTGGAATTATTGGAGACGACCCAGCGGGCAAAACCCGGGCTAGCCGACAGCTTCAGGAGTATCGATCGGAGCATGGGGTGCTTCGATTATCGCCGATGACCGCAGTGCGCGGCCACATCGCAGGTCAATCCTTGTGTTCTTCGAGGAACTTTTCCGCATCGAGCGCGGCCATGCAGCCCGAACCCGCCGCAGTAATTGCCTGCCGGTAACGATGATCCTGCACGTCGCCCGCAATAAACACACCCGGGACCTTGGTCAAGCTGCCGTGCGTAGCGACGAGATATCCGTTGGCGTCCATGTCGAGCTTCGTCTTGAAAATCTTGCTGTTCGGGTCGTGCCCGATCGCCACAAACATCCCGTGAATCGCGATCTCGCGCGTCGCCCCCGTCTCGGGATTCTTCACCTTCACGCCTTCGACCGAACCATCCTTCTCGATGATCTGCTCGACGACCGCCGGCGTGACAAACTCGATCTTCTCGTTCGCCTTGGCGCGATCGATCATGATCTTCGACGCGCGAAATTCCGTCCGCCGGTGAATCAAATAAACTTTGTTCGCATAGCGCGACAAAAAGTTTGCTTCTTCCATCGCCGAATCGCCGCCGCCCACCACCGCGATTGGCTTGTTCCGGAAAAAATATCCGTCGCACGTCGCGCAAGTCGAAACGCCGTGACCAATCAGGGCGCGCTCGTTCGGCAACCCAATCAATCGCGCCGAGGCTCCCGCCGCAACAATCAAAGTCTTCGTTTCGTAGACGTCTTTCCCCGCCGTAATCTTGAACGGCCGCTGGCTCAGATCGACTTCCGTAATCGTGCCCGCTTTGAATTCGGCGCCAAACTTTGTCGCCTGCTTCCGCATATTTTCGATGAGTTCCGGTCCCATGATGCCATCGGGGAATCCCGGGAAATTTTCCACGTGCGTCGTCAATGAAAGCTGTCCGCCGGGCTCGTGGCCGTCGATGACAAGTGGCTGTAAACTCGCGCGCGCTGCATAAATCGCGGCCGTCAGCCCCGAGCAGCCACTCCCGATAATCGCCACGTTGTACATTCGATCGCTCCTGACAATTTGATTCCGCCGCACGCCAGTGCGCTACAAAGCATTCGGCTACTGGAAACCTGACACCGACCAAGCGCCAAACATTGTAGCATTCACCGCAGCGCTGCCCGCGGTGCCCGCGTTCGTGTAGGGTCGCAGCATGCTGCGCCCCATGTCCGCACGATCTCTGCGTTTTGAAGCCGCCGCGTCTCGCAGGGCGTCCATCCATCCAATTTGGAGAGCCGCCAAGCCTTAGCCGCTTTGACG